>JAHFDX010000562.1 GCA_023248785.1 Myxococcales bacterium | reverse complement strand
CCCGACGGCAGCTACATCAAGTTTGATGAAAATAGCGCAGTGTTGGTTACGAAAGAGCACGAGCCAATCTGCACCCGTATCTTCGGGCCGGTTGCGCGCGAGCTTCGCGGCAAGAAGTTCATGAAGATCATCTCGCTCGCGCCGGAGGTGCTCTGATGGCCGCGCGTATTCGTAAGGGCGACACCGTCGTGGTGATCAGTGGGCGCGACAAAGGCAAGACCGGCAAGGTCCTGTCAGTCATGCCTGCCGAGGGTAAGGTTGTTGTCGAAGGTATTAACCTCGTGAAGCGCCACGCGCGCGAGACCATTCAAGAAAAGACGCTTCCCATCTTCGCCTCGAAGGTGATGCCCCTCGACCCGCAAACGGGCAAGGGCACGCGCGTCAAGTTCAAGGTGCAAGACGGTAAGAAGGTCCGCGTCGCGAAGAGCGGAACGGTCATTGCCAACGCGGTTTCGGAGTAAGCTATGGCGCAAGAGAAGACAGAGAAGACGGCGGACAAGCCAGAGAAGGCCGATAAGCCGCCGAAGGCAGACAAGCCCGCGAAGAAATCGCGTGCCAAAGACGCTGGCGGCGAGAGCCAAGCAAAAGCTCCGGTCGTGAGCTCGGCGGAAGCAGTTCCCCCGCGTTTCATCGACAAATACCGAACCGAGGTTGTGCCGGCGCTCTTGAAGCAATTCGGTTACACGAACCCGAACGAGGTCCCACGGCTCGAGAAGATCGTCGTGAACATGGGCCTCGGAGCTGCAGTCGGGAATCCAAAAATTGTCGACTCGGCTGTCGATGAACTTCGTGCTCTTACGGGTCAACAGCCTGTCGTGACGCGTGCACGCAAGGCCATCGCGAGCTTCAAGCTTCGCGCTGGGTTACCCATCGGTGCGATGGTGACGCTCCGTAAGGCGCGCATGTGGGAATTCTTGGACCGCTTGGTCACCCTCGGACTGCCCCGCACGCGTGACTTCCGTGGCGTGTCGCGGCGCGCGTTCGATGGCAAGGGCAACTACACGCTGGGTCTCAAGGAACAAATCATCTTCCCCGAGATCAATTACGACCGCATCGACAAGATCAAGGGCATGAACGTTACGTTCGTAACGACTGCACGTACCGACGAAGAAGGTCGTGCACTCCTTCAACATTTGGGAATGCCGTTCCGGGCAACGTGAACGAGGGCAATACGAAATGGCGCGAGCAAGTCAATTTGCCAAACTGAATTCGGTTCCGAAATTTTCGGTGCGAGCACGCAACCGCTGCAAGGTCTGTGGCCGTGCGCGCGGTTACTACCGAAAATTCGAGCTCTGTCGTATCTGCCTGCGCATCTTCGCGCTCCGCGGAGAAATCCCTGGCGTTGTGAAAGCGAGCTGGTGAAGCCATGATGACCGATCCGATTGCAGACCTGCTCACGCGCATCCGCAACGGTGCGCTTGCGCGTCACGACCGGGTAGAGCTCCCGCACTCAAACTTGAAGGAGCGCGTTGCGCGTGTCTTGAAGGACGAGGGCTACGTCGACGACGTGCGCGTCAGCGAGGGCGAAGGCCGGCGAGTACTCACTCTCGTGCTGCGGTACTCACAAGATCGTCAGTCCGTCATTGATGGGTTGCGGCGCATCTCGAAGCCTGGTCGTCGCGTCTACGTTCCGCACGACAGCATTCCGCGCGTTCGTTCGGGACTTGGCATCTCCATCTTGAGCACAAGCCGTGGCGTTCTGACTGATCGCGATGCGCGCCAAAAACGCGTGGGCGGCGAGCTTCTTTGCGAGGTGTGGTGATGAGCCAAAACTCGAAAGCAGCTGCTTCAGCCGATGGCATCAAGCACTCCCGCGTTGGCAAGCGCCCCGTGGAGTTGCCAAAGGGTGTGTCAGCGACTCTCAAGAGCGGTGCCATCGAAGTCAAAGGCCCGAAGGGAACGCTGTCGCGCAAACTTCCGCCGAACGTGTCGGTCAAGATCGAAGGAACGACCGTTACGGTTCTTCCAACGATCCCCGGCCGCGATGGTGCGCGTTTCCAGGGCCTCGCACGATCTCTTATCGGCGGCATGGTCGAAGGAACCGGCAACGGCTACGTCCGCACGCTACAACTCGTGGGTACCGGGTATCGCGCAGAGGTTAAGGGCGCGTTGCTCCACCTTTCGCTCGGCTTTTCGCATCCTGTGGCCTTTCCTCTTCCGACGGGCATCAAGGTCGAGATCCCTGGTGACTCCAAGGGCACCGTCATCATCCTTTCGGGTGCCGACAAAGAAGTGATGGGCCAAACCGCAGCGAAAATTCGTTCGTTCCGCCCACCGGAGCCGTACGGCGGCAAGGGTGTGCGTTACATGGGTGAGAAGGTCCGCCAAAAGGCTGGCAAAGCCGGCAAGGGCGGGAAGTAGGTAGCCATGGCAATGCAAATTGTAGGGCGCGAGCGCCGCAAGCTTCGAATTCGCCGCAAGGTCAACGGCACGGCCGAGCGTCCGCGCTTGTCCGTTTTCCGATCGGCCAAGCACATTTACGCGCAAGTGATCGACGACGTGCTCGGCACAACGCTGGCCCACATGTCGACGCTCTCAAAAGATGTCCGGTCCGTTTCCGCGAACGAGGGCACGAAGAGCGACGACGCCAAGCGCGTGGGCGCAGCTCTCGCCAAAGCGCTGCTTGCAAAGGGCATCGACAAGGTCGTGTTCGATCGAAACGGCTACCTTTTTCATGGTCGCATCAAAGCGTTGGCCGATGCGGCTCGCGAAGTCGGCCTGAAGTTCTGAAGGGTACTAAGGAGACATCATGTCGAGCGAGCACATTGACGAAGAGAAACTCAAGGAACGCGTGATTCACATCAACCGCGTCGCCAAAGTGGTGAAGGGTGGTCGCCGCTTTTCGTTCGCGGCGTTGGTCGTCGTGGGCGATGAAGCCGGTCACGTAGGCGTTGGCTTGGGCAAGGCCAATGAAGTTCCAGAAGCCATTCGCAAGGGCAACGACCGAGCACGCAAGAACATGTTCAAGGTGTCGCTCACCGGCGCGAGCATTCCGCACGAAGTGATCGGCCAGTTTGGCGCCGGTCGCGTATTTCTCCGTCCTGCCTCGGCTGGAACGGGCGTTATCGCCGGCGGTGCAGTTCGCGCCGTGGTCGAGAGCGCGGGAATCCACGACATCCTCACGAAGTGCCTCGGCAGCGCGAATCCGCACAACGTTGTCAAGGCGACGGTGAAGGCGCTTCAACAACTCCGCAGCCTCGAAGACATCGCAACCAAGCGCCGCAAGA
>JAHFDX010000561.1 GCA_023248785.1 Myxococcales bacterium | reverse complement strand
CCGCATCGTAAGTGGAAAAATTAGGCCATATTACCTGTCGCGTGCGCTGCCCGCTTCGTGGTCCGCCCTTGTCGACCGAACCGTCGTGCGCGAAGCGAATCGCCTGCTCACGTGTTCCACAAAGAGCATTCTCGATCGCATCTCCGCCAACGAGCGCCTCAAGGCGGTGCTTACTGCGCAGTGGGGTTACTACGGCGTGGAACCCGAACGCTCCAGTTTTGCTATTCACGCGCTCGTCGCCAAACACTTCGAATGGGGTGGCTTTTACCCGAAGGGCGGCTCGGGAAAAATTGCACAAACGCTCATGGATACTGTGGCGGATGCGGGCGGTTGGACGCGCATTCGTGCGGAGGTCGATTCGATTTGTGTCGAGCAGGGGGCGGCCACTGGCGTCGTCTTAAAAAGCGGGGAGCGAATCCGCGCCAAGCGCGTTGTCAGTGCGGCGGGTGCGTTAGCTACAGTTAGCCGATTGCTGCCGAGTGAACTTAGAAACGCGCATTGGGCAGCGTCCATCGCCCGATTGAAACCATCACCCTGCCATGTGTGCCTCTACCTCGGCTTCAAGGGCGACATTCGTAAGGCGGGAGCGGGAAGCGCCAACAAGTGGTTTTACGAAACGTGGACGTCGAACAAGCTTCACTGGGATGTGGAAGACCCTCGCGCTGAAGCCCCTGTTCTATACACGAGCTTTCCATCGCTCAAAGATCCAGCGCACCAGCCTGGACCGGAACAACTCCATACCGGCGAAGTGGTGACCTTCGTTCCGTACGAACTGTTCGAACGATGGCGATCCGGCAAGTGGATGAAGCGAGGGGGCGATTACGAGACGTTCAAATCGGAAATGACCGAGCGAATCCGTCGTCAGTTCTTGAAGCACATGCCCGCTCTCGCTCCGATGATTGTGCATGCCGAACTTTCGACGCCAGTCAGTACCGAACATTTCACACGCGCACCCATGGGCGCGATTTACGGCATCGAACCCACGCCCGAGCGATACCTCACCGTGTCACTTCGCCCTCGTACGCCCGTGCGAAATCTCTTCTTGAGTGGCAGCGACATGGCGTCGGTCGGTGTGATGGGCGCCATGGTGGGAGGCCTGCTTTGCGTGGTCGCGGCTGAACCTGTAGGAGCCGCAAAATATGTTCGCGAGTTGATGCGATGAAGCGGGCTATGCCGCGCTAGTGTTGCTGCAAGTAGTCATAGACGCGTTGCGAGACACCGGCGATCGTCTGCGCGAGTCGTGGAAATTCGCGCCCTTTTGTCATCACACACAACAGGTATTCCCGACGCGGTAAATAGACGATGCCGCAATCGTGGAGTTCTCGCTTCACGACCTTGCCTGTTTCTCCCCTCAAGCCAAATTCGCCGAACTTATGGGCGATCACTATGTCTTTCGGAACACCCGCGGCGATGCCAGCGACAAAATCAGTGCGCGAGAGCATCTCGAGCGCTGTGTCTGAGTACTGCCGTGTCAGGTACGTTGCGTTGTAGAGCACGCGGAAGAACATCGCGCATTCGTTTATGGTGGTGAAGTCGCTCACGAGGCTTTTTCCGTCGAGCCGTGCCAACCCGAGATCTTCGAACATGCTATTGAACGTGTTCTGATTTTTGGTCTCTTCAAGATGCTCGATGAGAAGTTCGATTGCCTTGTTGTCCGAGTTTCGGACCATCCGATCGATCAACTCAAGCGTCGTATATTCGGCGCCTGCCGTTAGCGAAATCGAAGATCGATAGTACTCACGCGCGTTCGAGTCGGTTCCGCCCTTGAACGTCACCTTGTGCGCAAGGATCGACGGTGTCGTCTCCGCCAATTTGAAGTACGACATCATCGTCGGAACCTTAACGAGGCTCGCTGGATTGTATTTTTCCTGGCGATTGATGATGAACTTCAGCGACTTTGGTAGATCGCGAAAGTAAATCGAAGCGGTCTCGAGGGCTCCGTGCTGCTGCTCGTCTTTGATGAAGGTACCAATTGATTCTTCGAGCGCAGTGTATTCGGGGGCGTTGCCGTGGTTTACGCTCTTTGTAACGACGAGCGGATCGATGAAGCGGTATTTGGCATTGCTATTAAGTTCGCTTTGTCGAAGCGGGCGACGGTCGCTGTCGGACGCCAAAGTCGTTTTTCGAAGGAACGCTCCGCCCACGGCGATCCCAAGTGCGAACGCCACGATCAAAGGTATCGCTTGACGTTTGAAATCTTGTGCCGCCATGCCCGAACCAAGTGTACCCCTGGTGCGGGCCAGCATGAACAAATCCAATGCTGTCCACGTGCCGTTTTGTGGCAAATCTCACTGTGGCGTCGTTGGAGCGCACGTCGAGACGCCGGCGCCAACGACGCGAATGCCAAGGTCATTAATGTAAATTTCGGATGTTGCACTCGAGGGCGAGTACCGTGTCACTCGGCTTGTGGCCGTCGAGGCGCTGGAAGACGAGTGATAGAGATAGAAATCTCCACCCCAAAAAGAGAACGCCCACGCGGTCACGTTCCGGATGTCGCTGAGTGAAACGACGTTGCTCGCTGATCCGATAGATTTGTCAATCTGTCCGAGCTTCGCTGGGACGTTTCCGCCGCTGACGGAAAAACCGAAGAGGCGTCCATCGCCAGTTCCTGTGAGTTCTGGCGTAAGTCCCGACACGTCGGGCCCGAAACCGCCGATGCTGGTAAGGGTCATGGTGGGTAGCCCGACGCTCGCCAACCCTCTGCCGTTCAACCCTTCCACGTCGGAAATGTAGAGCGTTTCGTTCTTGGTAGTGCCTTCCGTTGAAAACCCCATGCCCATTCGCCCCCAGCCGGGTGCTGCAAACGCCGTGGATATGCAAGCGCCGGTCGATGTCTGGACTCTGTAAATTTTTCCATCGCTGTAGTTCACCCAAGCGACCGCATCGCGATCGACAGCCATGGAGTTAGGCACGGACACGATGCTCGACTTGCACGACAGCAAAGAGAGATACGAAAGCGCTTTGGTCTTGGGATTCAAGCTGTGGATCTTGCCGTCGCTCGTGAACAGGTAAACGAGGCGTGCCGCATCTGAACAGCCGTCGGACGAGTGACTCCCATCGGCGCCAAGATCAAACCCGGGACCACCGTCAGCGGGCGTAGAGCTTCCCGCATCTTCTCCGCTGGCGCCGAAGCGACTTCCGCTTGATGAACTGCTGCACGCCGCAGCCGACAATAGACAAGGCAATAACAGACAAGACCACAACCGCGTCATTTGCATCATGGGAGGCCT
>JAHFDX010000043.1 GCA_023248785.1 Myxococcales bacterium | reverse complement strand
ATGACGTGCGCTTTATTGAAGACGATTGGGAATCACCTACACTCGGAGCCTGGGGTCTCGGCTGGCAGGTATGGCTCGATGGGCAGGAGATCAGCCAATTTACGTACTTTCAGCAGATTGGCGGCATCGACTGCAAACCCGTTTGCGGCGAGCTCACCTACGGCCTCGAACGTATTGCCATGTACCTGCAGAACGTCGACTCGGTGTACGAGCTTTGGTGGGCCAATGGCATTCGCTACGGCGAGCTTTGCAAACGCAACGAGTGGGAATGGTCGACGTACAACTTTGAGCAAGCAGACGTGAAAGCCCATTTCGCCGCGTTCGATCACTATGAGGCCGAAGCGAAACGACTGCTCTCGCTTAGCGACGACCCACTCAAAAAATTGATCACCCCCGCTTACGATTTCGTGGTCAAGGCGGCCCATCAGTTCAATGTGCTCGACGCACGAGGCGCCATTGGCGTAACGGAACGCGCGCGATTCATCGGGCGAGTACGAGGGCTTGCCAAAGCGGTCGCCGAGGCGTGGCTCGCGCAACGAGAGGCTCTTTCGTTTCCGCTGTTGCCAAAGGCCGAGACAAAAACCGAGGACGCAGCCCATGCGTAGCGTTCGAGGTACGTGGACCGTGCTTGTCGTATTGGGCACGTCGCTCGCCTGCGGCCGTCCAGCGACCAAGGCTGACTGTGAGCTCATCGTAGATCGCACGGTTGAGTTGACCATGAACGAAATGAGCAACAATAATCGGGAAGCGGTCGAGCGCAAAAAAACCGAGCTACACACGAAGCTTCAGGCAACGGTTTTGACGGAATGTGTGGGAAGGCGCATTTCGGACAAGACCATGGCGTGCGTACGCTCTGCATCCACGGTTAAGCAACTTGAAGGCTGTCTTAAGTAGGGGATTGATCATTGTGCGTGCGTCCTTTGGCCTGATGGAACCTCGGATGCTACATTTTCAAGTGTGACGACCGCGAAGCGTGCGGTAGCCGAATTGCCTGAAGATCATCTCCGTCGTGCTATGGATGCGAGATCAGCTAGATCGCGCGCAAAATACGCCAAACTCGGGCTTTCGGCGCGCGGTCCTCTCGATCGAACTACCCAAGCGATGTTGCTCCGGCAGCTCTACCTTGCACACTTCGAGACACGCAAGTTCGATAAGGCGCACGAGGTGGCTCTGCAGGCACTTGAGCTCGACGTTCTTGCAGACGTGCTCCATCAGGACGCCGCACGCGCGGCTCTTGCAATTGGCGATCTCGATTCGGCTCTGATCCATCTGCGCAAGGCCGCGAGACTAAGCCCGGCGTCTCGAAGGCCGTTTCACCTTTGGACGCTGGGGTCGACGCTGTTTCTTACCCAACGATACGAGGAAGCGATCAGTGCCCTTGAACGCGCCAGTCGATGGGGCACGAACGACAAGCCGCTCTATCGCGCTCACTTGGCGTTGGCAAAAATCGCTGCGGGGCACGTTGTACGCGACCTGCAAGAAACGACCGACATGCTAGCGCACGCACCTTGCGGGCAAGGATATGGCCGGTTTGTGCTTGGACACCTGGCGTATGCGGCCCGTGAATGGCGAGCGGCACGCCGATACCTGGAAGCATTCGTTCGACGCGCCGAGTCATCAAAGGTTGCCATGGCAATTGCGCTCGAACCAGAGCTTCGAATGGCCAAAGCAACACTTGGAAAAATGTCCGAAAACTGAACGCACATGCCCGGTGCACAACGACGTCGCCATGCGTACACGAGTGCAGCGTGTCCATCGAAACGATGGGGGTGATTCAACGCCCCCTCGCGGACGAGGGCGTCGAATTGCTTCCAATTTCCAATGGTCTGGCTCGCTGTGGTGACTTTGTCATGTACCTCGATTCAATTGAATCGAGGTACTAATGTTCACATGACATCTCGAGCAAGCCGCGGCCTTCCGTGGGCTCTATTGGTTGCACCTCTTGCGATTGCAATGGCCGTGCTCTTGGTACCAACGCTTGCGCTCGCGCAAACATCGGGATCGGATACCGGAGCGTTTGCACGCGCTCTTTCGAAGGGACTTCTCGTGGCGGGCGCAGCGTGCTTTGGAGCCGGGTTTGCTGCAAGCCTGACGCCGTGTGTCTATCCGATGATCACCATCACGGTGTCGATCTTCGGCGCGGCGCAGGCAAAATCGAAGCTGCATGCGGCATCACTCTCGGGAGTGTTTGTTCTCGGCATTGCGGCGCTCTACGTTCCGGTTGGTGTCGTTGCTTCGCTGTTCGGCAAGCAACTTGGGGCCACCGTAAGCAATCCGTGGGTCGTTGGAGCCGTCGCGCTCATTTTTTCAGCGCTTGCTGCATCGATGTTCGGCGCGTTTGAAATGGCGCTGCCCGCAAGCTGGAACAATCGCCTGTCGCGTGTTGGCGGGCTCGGATACCGCGGAGCGTTCGGACTCGGCGTGGTGTCTGGTCTTGTTGCCACTCCGTGCACCGGACCGTTTGTCACTGGCATTGCGACGTGGCTCCTGGAATCGCGAAACATCGCGCTTGGTGTGTATGCCATGTTCATGTTCTCGCTCGGGCTTGGGCTGCTGTTTTTCATTGTTGGAACGTTTGCATCGCATCTCCCAAAAGCGGGCGCCTGGATGATGGGAATCAAGTGGGGCTCGGGCGTGGCCCTCGCCTATCTAGCGCTCGCGTACGTTCGCGACATCTCACCGCGCCTTCAAAAGTTGATTCAACCGGGCGTGGTGTTTGGGGCGATCGCCATTGCAGTCGCTGCGGTGGGCCTGGTCTTAGGTCTTCTTCACATCGCCGCCGAGAGGCGCAAGTCGTCCCTTGCTCCGTACTCGACGAAATTCAAGCTCGCCTCTATTTTGCCCGCGGTCGCCGGTACCTACCTCGTGTTCTCATGGGCTCAGCTTTCACCCGCCAATGCTGACACAAGCGCGCCACCCATTGTGTGGGCCAACAACACCACCGCGAAATCCGCTCACGAGCGCGCAACAACGGAAAAGAAACCGATGATGATCGATTTTGGCGCATCCTGGTGCAAAGCTTGTAAGGAACTCGAGCACGACACGTTCCCGGACGCGCGCGTTCGCGCGGAAGCCATGCGTTTTGTGGCAGTGCAAATCGATGGTACCGACGACGAGGACGACGCCTACAAGACGTTCACAGAAAAGTACAAAGTCATTGGCTTACCCACAGTAGTGCTCGTCGACAGTGCAGGAAAAGAAGCGGCCCGTTTCACCGAATTTGTGCCGCCCGCAAAATTCCGAGACGCACTCGCGAAGGTTCATTGAGACGACTTCGTTGCCCCCTCTACAGCCTCTGTCTCCACGTGTCGTCGTAGCTTCACTCGCGTTACACGTCGTCGACTGACAGCGACCACCTCGACCACCCAGCCCTTCACAAGTTCGACCGTATCGCCCACCCGCGGCAACCGTCCGAGGCGAGCGACGACAGTCGCGCTAACCGACTCGCCTAGTTCTTCGGATCGGACCGGTACGCCTACGTTTCGCAACTCCTCGCAAAGCGACGAAGCATCCACGTTCCACGCTTCGCTTTCGCCTCGAAGCCTCACAATGTGCTGAGGTTCATCGTCGAGTTCATCGCGAATTTCGCCGACTATTTCTTCGAGCAAATCTTCGATCGTGACGATGCCGCTCGTGCCTCCATATTCGTCAACCACGATCGCGATCGGGAGATTTTTGCGCTGCATTTCGCGCAGCGCATCAATCCCACTTCGTGATTCTGGAACGAAGATGATCTTGCGACACAGCCCGCGCATGTCCTCAAGCGAGGAGGGGTCGAGATGCAACAGAAGATCTTTGACGTAGAGGTATCCCGCGACATCGTCGAGCGACGCGCCTTCGGTGAGAACAATGCGTGAGTATTCATGCCTTCTCACAAACGCGAGCGCGTCTACGCCATTGGCTGAGACGGACA
This sequence comes from Myxococcales bacterium, assembly GCA_023248785.1. Classification (GTDB taxonomy): domain Bacteria; phylum Myxococcota_A; class Polyangia; order Polyangiales; family Polyangiaceae; genus JAHFDX01. The sequence goes on along the minus strand of JAHFDX010000043.1, from coordinate 8,920 downwards.
GCGCGCGAACGTCTACACGCGGCACCATGGAGTGGCGGGCAGCACGCTGAGCAAAGCGGAGCACGCGCTCGACAAGACGACTTTTCTCGCTCCCTTGAGGAGTACTGGCAGCACTCGCGGCAAGAATGCCGACAATCTCCTCCTCGGAGAGTTTCCCCTCGCTTACCTCGGGATCGAAGCCCAACACTTTCAGAACGCCGCGGGAAGTCGCTTCAAGGACCCAAAGCACGGGCCGAAAGGCGCCGTGGATTAAACGCATCGGAATGGCCGCATAGAGCGCCGTGGCTTCGGATTGTTGGATTGCGATGAGCTTCGGAACCAGCTCTCCAAAGATAACATGACCGAACGTGAGCAGCGTGAGGGCTACAACGTGAATAGCCACTTCGAAGGCGGGCGAAGGGGCCCGGCCGAGCACACGCTGCACGCCGTTCACCATCAATCGCGCAACTGCTGGCTCACCGATCCATCCGAGTCCAAGACTTGCCACGGTGATGCCGAGCTGACTCACGGACAGATAGCGCTCAATTCGTTCGATAATGTCTTGCGCTACTTGTGCCTTGCGATCCCCTGTCTTGGCACGAGCACGAACCGAGGTCGCCCGCACCTTCACGAGTGCGAACTCGGCGGCCACAAAAAACCCGTTTAACAGGATGCAAAGTGCAGCGACAAGAAGGCCCAGCACGGACCTTACGTCGTATCACGAGATCATGGTGCGTGTGGCGCTGGCAACTGCAGTTCCACGAGCTCGCGATTTGCGCCGTAAAGCCACTCATACTTGAGACAATTGCCCATGACGTGCCGGATGTATGCCCGCGTTTCATCGTAGGGAACGAACTCTACAAAAAGTTCGATCGTGGTGCGCCCGAGTCGCCTTTGCCAACGCGCAACCGCTTCGGGACCGGCGTTGTATCCAGCCGCAGCCATCGGCAACGAACCCTGAAAACGGACGAGCATTTCATGCAGGTAATGGGCGCCAACTCGGATGTTGTAGTCCGGTTGCAGCAGATCGCCCTTAGCTAGGCCGAGCTCCGTAGCCATTCGATTAGCCGTACCCGGGATGAGCTGCAAGAGCCCCTTGGCCCCCGCTTTTGATCCTGCGTTGGGATCAAACGCGCTTTCTTGCCGCATGATCGCGTGCACAAAACCTGCCGGTAGTGATTCGTGTGTCTCGACGTCTTGCACGAGCGACGCATACACACGCGGAAGGAAACATTCCCACGCGTGCCGCGGGAGAACTCCGCTGCCTTCATCGACGTTCGTGCGCGGTCGAGGGGGAGCGCGCTCGAGGGTGAGAAACCAACGGCATCTCGCGATGTCGTCGGCACCTGCTGCATACACGCCAATCCAGACAACCGCCTCGTCGTCGAGGCCAAGTGCATGCAAGCGTTGCGCACGTTCGGGCAGCGGTGTGGCTTTCAAATCGTCGGTGGAAGGCGCCAGGACAGGAGCAGTTTCAATTCCAGCTTCTTTCAGACGAGCACGTGCAATTGCACCCCCATACGAACGCGGATCATCCGCAAGTACTTGTTGCCAACGAACGCGCGCGCCTTCGCGATCACCTCCTTCGTAGGCCGCGAGAGCTGCAACAAGCTTCGCCCACTCGGCGCCTTCGCGGGTGCGCACTTCCTTTGCAAGCCGATCGAATCGACGCGTCGCCTCTGGTCGATCACCACTGAAGTACGCGCCAAGCGCAAGGTAGCGTTCGGCATCCAAACGTTCACGACCCTTGGGGTATTTTGCCAAATACGCGCGCAATGGGACCGCCGCCAAGGCCCACTCGACATGAAGTGCTCGGAGATACCCAGAAAAATAAAGCGCGCGTGCTCCCCATTCTGTGCGCGCGTGCTCCTTCGCTGCACGGTCATAAGCCGCAAGCGCTTCCTTGTCTTTGTCGGCTCGCGAAAGGGCGCGCGCGGCATGAAACGCGTCCTCGGCAGCATGTGGACCTCCTTTTGCCAGTTGCAAAAGTACGTCGGCAGCCTCGGCGTATCGATTTCGCGAACGGTACAACGCGTAGGCCTTCGCGCGCTCAATGGCATAGAGCTCGCTATCACTCTTCGTTGAGCTCGCGGCGGAAGAAAGCGCCTCGAGGGCCGCATCCATGCGACCCATTTGTCCGAGTGCTTCGCCTCGCTGCCGCCACTCCGCCGCGGTCAATGTCCATCTGTTCTCTGCTCCTTTGGGCTCTTGCGCGTGAATGTAGAGCCAGCGTCCATCTTCATTGGCGGTTCCCCCATCGAGGGTCAATCGAAGCGTCCGCGCTTGTGCTTGTTGCGACATCGTCGCGTACGCGGAGCGAAGCACCCGACGACACATCTCGAGCGCGTCCGCTTTTGCATCCGCTTTCGCGTACAAAGAAGCACCCTCCAGCCAGTCCCCCACGGATGTTGTGCGCGCCCTCTCTTTCGCTGCCAGAAGTCTCACTTCGTTGGAACTGCTGTGAGGCGATGCGCGCCGAAAAAGTTGCGTGATCAAAACTTTCATATCCGTCGCTCGCGGCTCAAGATCATGAAGGATCGTAAGGGCTTCGTCGTAGCGCTCGCGTTCAACGGATACACGCGCCCGCAAGTAGGTCTGTTCAATCGGCTCGCCTTCGTACGAAGGAAGCGCCCCAAGGATTTGATCCGCTCGTTGCCAATCACCGCGCCGTACAGCATCGGGCACATCACCAAACGTCGGAAGGGGAACCGACGCATCGATCACGGCACGTGCGGACATCGCGGGGGCCTCAAGCGTTCCGGTTTCGCGAGGCGCGATCGACGACCTGGCGCAGGAGGTCAACTCCAGGCACAAAGCCATTCCGAACACGGAGCCTCGTTTCATGTCCCGCTTTGTTCCTCGTACACGGAGAATCCATCCGTGCGAAGATCACCAACCTCACTCAACGTTCGCACAAGACGCGGAGCAATCAACGAGTCGAAGTGTGCTCCGCGCTCAATGCCATACACGACGCGGCCCATCTTCATGCAAACCGCCGCTGTGGTACCGCTCCCAAGATACGGGTCAAGCACAATATCACCGGCGGACGTTACCCACTCAAGTAGGCGCGCCATGAGTCTCTCTGGTTTTTTGTTTCGTTCGAAGCGAACGCCGCCCTCGCGTGCAATGCCTTGGAACGGGATGTCGGTCCACACGTTCGTGAGCGGCTCGACGAGCACGCGCTTGCCCCCCCGTTCTGTAATCTTGTCACGTAAGAACAAGATCCGATTGCCCCCGCGAAGCCACATGTCTGAGTAGCCTGGGCGCTCGAGTCGATAAACGCGCGTCGGGTTCTTTTGGGACCGAAGAATCCACTCCTGCGTCCTTTTTCCCACTGCATCGAACCGTGGTTGGGCAAAGCGGATAATTCGCTCGGCATTTGCAATTGCGCGCGCCGCGAGCTCGTCGCGTGGAAGCGCACCAAAATATGCTCTCAATGTTACAAATTGCCACTTCGAAGGCGCCGCATCGATGTTCTCGATCGCCGTCCCGTAGGCCCAATCGTATTCGGAGCGCGTCTGAGTTAACATGTTGGGCCGCCATGCCTTACGGTTGGCTGCATACACGAGCAGGTAGTCCGCTACGTTGACAACGCCTCGGTTGCGGGCCTTATGCCCAGTCGCAGCACTGCGAACCAATGTAACAATTGAGGCTCTATTTTTTCGGCCGAGGACCCTGTCCGCGACGGAGAGGGCGTTGACAAGCTCGTGCTCATCGATGTGAATGACAACAGTTGCGTCTTCGCGCAACAAAGGCACCGTGCCTTCCAAGCATCGTGAGAACTCGTCCGCCCACTCATCCGTCGTGTCAGAGTACTCACGAAACGCGCGGCCTGTGTTGAAGGGAGGGTCGAGGTACGCGAGCTTTACACGACCGTCGAAGGTTTTTGCGAACCACGGGAGGGCATGTCGATGGTCACCGTGCACAAGTACGTGCGGACCACGCGTGCCGCTCGAGCGCTTCCGGTCGAGCCGAAAGCGCGCCGCAGTACTAGCCGGGCCGTCCATGGCTTCGCAGTATAGACGGGGACCGAAGCGTCCGGTCGGTTGTTACTGAGCTCCAAGGCTGCGTGTGATCCCGCGATAGTCGATTTCGAGCCCCATCCCGTTCACATCTGACTTTCGAACGAGCATGGATGCGCCTTCGTCGTCGCCATACGAATAATAGTAACCAGTGATGTTTCGAATTTGGCCGTTTGAACCTGTAGCTCGAACCGTAGTCGGATTGTTGGTGGGCACGCTCGGCAAGTCTACCGTGGGGCCCCAACGCAAGTTCCCCTCCGCGCTGATCTGAACGAAACGGTATTCGCCTCCGCGCAGAGAAATGCTCTTTGTCAACGGAACGACCGACTGAACGCGCGTTAGCAAAGCACCATATGTGTAGTCACTGATCCAATTGTCGGAGCAGTAACCCATGAAATCTGTGTACATGCTTGGATCATACAGTTGCTTTCCGAGTATGCCGTAGCCCCAGCTTCCAATGGAACCATCGCCGCCATAAGGAAAGGCTGCGTCGATGGTGCTCGGTGTGCCGCACCGCGGATTCGTTCCAGCGTTGCCGACGTGACTGCGTCCGTGCAGGTGCCCCGCCTCGTGTACAGCGGCGCGAAGGCTCGCCGCAAGAGCGTACGCGTCGTTGCTGTATCCAATGGCAACACCGGCGCGATAGTTCACATCTGATGCGCTCGTGAGGAGCGGGGCGAGACCGGCGACACAGCCGCTTGCACAATAGGTACTAAACGATCCGGCTGGGGAAAAAATGCCCATGTAATAGGTGTCGCTGCTGGGGTTGTCTTGCGCGCGCAAGGCGGCGACCTGCTGAAGAACCTCGTTCCATCCAGTTTTGTCTGCCGAAATGGTCCCGCTCCAGGGCATTGCACTTCGCACGGTGACATCGACCCCAGTAACTGGGTAGGCCTCGAAAAATGCCGTGCGGTATTGCTCAACAGTCGATGCGCTTGTGTCTGGCAGCCGCCCAGAACCGTCGGCATCGTAGCGAACAGGCACAAGAACGACCCGAAGCTTCCCGGAGCCCGCGGTCTCGAGCACGGCATTGCTTGTGTCGGCGGGATATTGCGCCGGGGGTTCAGTGCCGACGTATGGGGCACCCAACAGCCGCACTTTGAAGAGGGAGCTCCCTTGAGGGAGGTCCTCCGCAGCGATCGTAAAATTCATCGAAGAATCGAGTTCGCTCTCCAACGTGCTCTTGGTCACGATCATCTTCACTTGGCGAATGGAGGTACCGCTTAGATTTGTTAGCACCAACTCTGCAGTAAGCTCACGCTGACGAAAACTGGGACTTGGCTTGACGTAGACTCGCAATAGCCCGGGGCGTCCAGCAACGACCGGCGCATAGGTGCTCTTGACCGCTGCTCCGTTTTTCATGAGTGGGACCTTCACACCTTGAAAGAGGGCGATCTCGCTGATGGTAATGTCGGTCGCCACGACGGGAGGGCCGGATGGCGCCTGTTCTTCCGACCCACCTCCGTCTATGAATGCATTGGAACTATCGTTTTGCAGATCGCCATCCTGAACCTGACCGCCATCGGTTCGTTCGCCTTGCCGAGGGCCACTGTCTTGCACGGCGACATCATCGATCTGCGGAGGTGCGTCGGAGGGTTCCGCTGCGACCTGGTGCGCTGCAGAAGAACAGCCCACGAGCAAGATCGATAGCAACGTCCAGTGTTTCATCTACAAATTTCCCTTCCATTGAAAGTCGTAACGTGACCTAACGCTGTGGCGGACACCCACCCCCAGCAAGCTCAGGCGTGGGGATTGGCGCGGACAGATAATAACGGTGGCGTGCAAAGCGAGTGACGCTGCCGATGCGATCGACCTTGACCCTTCGGTCCACGCACGGAACTCTGTCGGAACCGTTTCATGCCCGAATTGGCATCCTCCACTCTTCCGCGACATTTTGGACGCTACACGCTTTTTGATTTCATCGGCAAAGGCGGGATGGCCGAAATTTATCTTGCGCGCACCCAAACGGAACTCGGCGGCTCGCGCCTCAGCGTCATCAAACAAATCATCCCAACGATTGCGACAAACGCCCGGTTTGCCGAGATGTTTACCTTTGAGGCAAAGCTGTCAGCCCAACTCACCCATGCCAACATCGTGCAGGTATTCGATCTCGGACGAGCCGACGATCGCCTGTTCATCGCGATGGAGTACGTGGAAGGGTTCGATCTCAACGATTTGCTTCGGCGCTGCAGCAAGCAGAAAACTCCTCTTCCGCTCGAATTCGCACTGCACATCGCGACCTCGACGCTTCGAGGACTCGACTATGCGCACCGCCGCGAGGGCGACAATGGCATGCCGCTTGGCATCGTGCACCGCGATGTCTCTCCTTCAAACGTGCTCGTATCCGTCGAAGGCGAGGTCAAGCTGTGTGATTTTGGCATCGCTCATGCCAATGAAGCGGTGGTCGACGCAGCGCACTCACATGACGAGCTGATCAAAGGCAAGGCGGGCTACATGAGTCCTGAACATGCACGCGGTGAATCTATCGACGCGCGCTCAGACGTCTTCTCCGCAGGCGTTTTGCTTTGGGAATTGATGGCAGGCCGCCGCATGTACCGTGCACAAGAATCTGGGCCGTCGCTTCTCGATCTCGCGCGGGAGGCGAACACGCTGGAGCTTCCAGATCGTGGCCTACAAGGACACGATGCCATAAAGATCGTTGTGCAGAAAGCCCTCGAACGCGATCCCAACGATCGATACGCAAGTGCGCACGAAATGCTCCTCGCCCTCGAATCGCACATGATGAGCGAACGTATCTTGGCGAATCCATTGCGCTTCGGTGAGTGGCTTATCGAACACTTCGGGTCAGAAATCATCGAGCAGAGGCGCGCACGTGAGCGCGCCGTCATGGCGCTCGAGCATGCGGGCATCGTGGTCGAGATCACTCCTGTCGGCAGCGTTGCCGATCTGGAAGAAGATGTCCCTCTGTCGACAAGCGTAAGCGTCCCGCCCTTGGCCCAAGAGAACGAAGTAGAAGAGAACCTTGCGCCCTCCGCCATGGCCGTAAGTCCGCCAGGTCCGTCGAAAGGGCTGTGGTTCGCAGTCGCCTTGGTGCTGATCGTCGTATTGGCCCTCGCGTTTGGCTGGCGATGAAACTGATCGATGTCGCTGTGGCGGCTCCCGTAAAAACGGCGCTGACCTACACCCTCATTGATGAAGTACCGCGGGGATCGCGTGTGATTTGCCCACTTGGTACACGCCGCGTGGTGGGGGTAGCCCTTCGAACGTACGAAGGCGATGCGATTCCAAACCTGAAGCCCATCGCACGTGTGGTCGATGAGTCGGGGCCAATCCTCGACGAAGAGCTTTTGAGTTTTCTCGAAGCGCTCGCGCACTACTACATGGCGCCTATTGGTGAAGTAATGCGTCTTGCACTACCACCCGTCGAGCGAGAGACCGCGCGTGAGCTTCGCCCTAATTCTCTCTTTGACAAGCGAAAGGGCGTTGCGTTGCGGTCCACTCTCTGGGTCTCTTCGGTAAAGAGCCAATCATCCGTGGTGGCGCGCGGACAGGCCCGCGAGATTCTCGAACATCTTCGATCGTCAGGAGAGGTCTCTCTTCCGACGCTTCAAAAGCGATGGCCTAACGCGCGGGCTGCGTGCAAACGCCTGGCAGAGCTCAAGCTTGTCGAGCTCGAGTCGCGCGCCAGGACCATTTCGTTTAGTGAGCCCGTTGCACGCGATGCACCGCCACAACTGAACCGCGAACAACAAGTAGCCGTCGATGCAGTGAGTGCCGCCATTGAGTTTAATGAGTCCAAAACCTTTGTGCTGCACGGCGTCACCGGTTCAGGAAAAACCGAGGTGTACCTTCGAGCCATCGCACGCGCGAAAGAGCAAGGGCGGGGCGCCATCGTTCTCGTTCCGGAGATCGCACTAACACCCCAACTTACGATGCGCTTCCGGGCGAGATTCGGAGACGATGTTGCAGTTATCCACTCCGCGCTCACACCAGCGGAACGGCTTGCTGTCTGGAAGCAACTTCGAAGCGGCGCCATTGCCGTAGCGATCGGTGCAAGGAGCGCGTTGTTCGCACCGCTGGATCGATTGGGGCTCATCATCGTCGATGAAGAGCACGATTCCTCGTACAAGCAAGATGAAGGCGTAAGGTACAACGCGCGCGACATGGCCATTCTTCGGGCGTCGCGTTCAAATGCTGTGTGTGTTCTGGGAAGCGCAACACCGTCCCTCGAGAGTGAACACCTTACACGCATTGAAAAGGCCACCAAACTTCTGCTTTCGACACGCGCACGTGCGCAACCCATGCCTCACGTGCACCTCGTCGATCTGAAACACACGGGGCCAGGCCCGACAGGGGATCGACGCCTGAGCATCGTGCTTCATCGTGCACTCGAGCGAACGCTTGAAGCGAATGAACAAGCCATCGTGTTCCTAAATCGACGCGGCTTTGCACCTTCGATTCTGTGCGAAAATTGCGGGCAGATCATGGAGTGCCCGAAATGCTCGGTGGCGCTGACACTTCATCGACAAGGACTTGAACGCCTTACGTGTCACTATTGCGCGCACGAAGAACCTCCGCGCATGGCGTGCCCGCGATGCCGTGCACCCGCGCTCATCCAAACCGGCCTAGGCACCGAGAAGCTCGAAGATACGCTTCGCACAGCGTTTCCCGACGCACGCATCGCGCGCCTCGATCGCGATGTCGCATCGGGGAAAGCGATCGAGCGCATCCTTCAGCGAATGCGTAACCACGAGATTGACATTTTGGTCGGAACGCAGATGGTGACCAAGGGACACGACTTGCCGAACGTCACGTTGGTTGGTGTCGTGAATGCCGATGCGGCTCTTTCAATGCCAGATTTCCGTGCAACTGAACGCGCATTTCAACTCATGGTTCAGGTGGCAGGACGTGCGGGCCGAGGCGATGTGCCGGGGCAGGTCATCGTTCAAACGTATAGT
>JAHFDX010000560.1 GCA_023248785.1 Myxococcales bacterium | reverse complement strand
CGCGATTACGGACGGCTCGTCATCAATGAGCTTCGCACCTTGCAAGACTACGAATTGCTCCACGAAGCTCACTTAAACCGCTTCGTCGGCATGTTCATGGAAGAGGTAGCGCTGGCCCATAGTCAGGGTCTTATCTCGCGTCCGCCGAATGAGCTCACCGTCTACGCCGTTGTCTCGGGCCTCCATGCCTTGGTCGCGCGCGCGATTCGTCGGCAAGAAGAAGATCGCCTCGCCGAATCCGTTGATCTCGCAGTTGAGCTCGTCGCCCGCGCGTTCATGTAGCTCCCCCCTGCGAACTACCCCCGCGCAGGTTCTTGAACCCTCTTGTAGGCGAATTGCCCGCCTTGCGAGTGAAGACATCCCTTCGATACACATGCGCCGCTTTGACGCGCGATGACACACGAAACGATCGCTCCATTCGCATGAAAGCATCGAGGCACGCCTCCCTATCGCGGCCGTCTTCACGCGCGAAGGCGATGAGATTCGAGAGAGAGGGCGTTGCTTCTTCCGGATGAAAGAATGCCCCTGGCAACACCACGATGCGGTTCTGCCAATTTAAAAGGCGCGCATCAACCATCGCCTGCTCGGTTACAGAAAGTGCGCGTGCAAGCTCTTGGTCACCCGGAACGATATAAAAAGACGCAAGGGTCCACGCATCGCGAAACATGTACGTGTCTCCCGAACGATGGACTTCGAAGACACCGCGCATCGCCCTTTGACAAGCGGACGCTAGATTGACAAGCAGCGCATCACCCAACTCCACGTTCCCAAGCACTGACGCGTGCGTTATCGCATCGTCAAGAAACGCTCTTTGGCGCGCGTCGAACCAAGGGTCTTCGACGCCATACTCTCCCGTGCGCGCAACAAACGACGCACGAAGCGAAGTGAACGCGTGCGGCGGACGGCCGAGTTCCTCCAGAAGGCGCGCGTAGGTCGACGAAAAATCCAATGTTCGCCGGGATCGTCGATGGCTAATTGCAGGACTTCGCGGCGAACGCAAAGAGAGGAGATACACAAATGCTCGTGCTGGCGCCTTGGTAGTCGAACGTGCAGCACTTCGTGTAGCCGCTTGAATCACTCGCGCACTCTGCGGAGGCGTGGCACATCCGAACCGTGTTTGTGGCCGGGCAACTCAGGGCTATCTGCGATGCGCAGCTTGTGCCGCAGGTCGCAGAAACCTTATTGATCGGGCAATTGGGCGGAGACCCCGCACTTACATCAAGCAATCCGCAGCAAATGTTGCCGCCGCAATCCTCGGGGCCATCGCACGAAAGACCTCCTGTCGCGCAGGTCGTCGCGCACGAAAGGGACGCGCCGCCATCCGTGTTGGCGCAACAGAGTTCGCCCACCTTGCACTTGACGGCCCCGCACTGAACGCCGTCAGGAGGACCCGAATCCAAAGGAGGGTTGACGACGTCTGCCACGTGGCGGTCCTTCGCAGCATCGAGTGGAGGCTTCGCATCCGCGCCTGCCTCAACTTCAGCATCGGGGCCGCTACCACCGTCAGGAACAACCGTGGTCGAGTCTGCAGCCGCATCGGTACCACCGCCGGGACTCGCGTCGTCGGCAACCGTCTGCCCTGAACACGCAGCAAATGACAGAATCGCAAGAATCCCAACACTAAGCATCTGAAAGCACTGACGCATCTTGTCACCTCGAATGTTACGAATGATTGTCTGAAGGGTACCGTCAGCCCGCACGGAACGCCAACAGCCACAATCGCACTTGCCGCGATCTAGGCTAGGATATCCACGGTCTATGCACCTCGCGGATGCCTTTTTTGTTGTTACGGCATTGATTTACGTTGCGGCGACAGCTGTCTTCGGGCGCTTTTTGGTCCGTCCGAGCGAAGATCGAAATGTCGCGCGCAAAGGTGCGTGGCTCCTTGGGATGGGTATGGCGTTACACAGCGCGCACATCTCCATTGCGGCATTTGCCCTACACATTTGCCCGGTCCAAGGTGTTCATTTTGCACTGAACGTCGCCTCATTGGTCGTGGTGCTTGGATACCTCGTCATGCGCACACGCGTTCGGATTGATGCGCTCGGCGCAATTGTGGCGCCGTTTGCGCTCACGTTTCTTCTTGGGTCGCGCTCTGCTTCGTCACACGCGGAAAGTCCCCTTGCGCTACGGAGCGCGCTTCTTCCGTTTCACGTAGCCGCAAATGTACTCGGCATTGCACTTTTTACGCTCGCATCGGTAGCAGCGGCGGCGTACCTCGTGCAGGAGCATCTTCTAAAGAGCAAGCGCCTTGACCACTGGTTTCGAAGGTTGCCGCCCCTCGACGCACTCGATCGCGCCGAGCACGGTTTTTTGTTGGCCGGGTTTCCGCTCTTGACCGTCGGGATCTTGATCGGAACGCTGTGGGCCCATGGCGTCGAAACCGGCGATCCGACAAGCGTTGCGCGCGCAATCTTTGGCTACGCCTCGTGGATTCTCTTTGCGACAGTCCTTATTCTTCGCGCAGCGCTTGGTTGGCGAGGACGAAGAGCCGCCTGGGGCACGATTGTGGGATACGGATTCACCCTTGCGGTCATCGTGGTGTATCTGCTGCGGCAAACAAGCGCGAATCCCGCATCGGGAGTGCACGGATGATCGTCGTCGGCCTCTCGCATCGAACAGCGCCGGTCGAAACGCGCGAACGATTTGCGTTACACGTCGAACAAATTCCAGGATTCTTAGAGCGTCTACTCGCACGTGAGACTGTCACCGAAGCGATGGTCGTCAGCACATGCAATCGGTTCGAGATTTACGCCGCGGGTGATCTTGCAGACCTCGAACGCACACGCCTGGCCATTTTGGCCGAAATGGCGCTGCGTGCCTCGAGCACGGATCACGAACTATCGCAGTGCACCTACACGTTCCAAAACCTCGACGCCATCGCACATATCTTTCGCGTAGCGTGCAGCCTCGACTCCATGGTGGTCGGGGAGTCGCAAGTATTGGGGCAGGTGAAGGAAGCCTACGAGATTGCCATTCAGGCACGAACGATAGGTCCTACCCTCGCACGGATTCTTCCGCGCGCGTTTTCGACTGCAAAGCGTGTGCGAAGCGAGACCGGCATTGCGACTGGAAGCGTTAGCATCAGCAGCGTCGCAGTGGATCTCGCGCTTCACATTTTCGGTGACCTATCGGCGCATGAAGTGTTGCTCCTTGGCGCTGGCGAAATGGCGGAGGCCGCAGCGCGAAGCTTGGCCAAGCACGGCAAGGACCTTCGCGTATGCAATCGAAGTTTCGACCGTGG
>JAHFDX010000559.1 GCA_023248785.1 Myxococcales bacterium | reverse complement strand
CTCGGAATGACATCCCGGTCTGGACTGGCACAAGGGCTGCACTAAGTCTGTTCGACCTACGAAAGGACGCCTCACATGAACCATTGGTTACGCTCGCTCGGGTTGTCTTCACTTGCCGCTCTCACGGGCCTTTTGGCAACCGCTCCGTCAGCGGAAGCTCAAAACGCCCATCGGTGGCACGGTCCACCCCCCGCCGCGTTCGAGGCGTGCAAAGAGAAGAAGAGCGGAGACGCTTGCAAGTTCGAGGCGCGTGAACGAAAGCTCGAAGGTACCTGCGGCGCAGCACCCAAAGCGCAAGACAAGCTCGTATGCATTCCCGCGAAGCTTAAGCAGATGCGTGAGGCCGCGATGAAGGCATGCGAAGCAAAGAAGGATGGCGACGCCTGCAGTGTCGAAACGCCTAAAGGCAAGCGCGACGGGACATGTCGCAAAACCCCGCACTCGGGCGACAAACTCATGTGCGCACCGAAACGTCCCAAGGACTAAGCGCGCTGGAACTGCACTGATACCAGTGGCGCCATCGGCATGGCCGCTCGTTGCAACGTTTTCACATCGACTGCCTTTGCGTCGGACCAATGCTCGTCCTGTCCTGGCGTCGATGCCTCTTCCAGCGTCGCGCTCGTGTAAAGCAAACGTGATCTCCCAACCGGCGCGACATTCGTAGCCGTCGCTGCAATCGCTCGCATCGTGCGCACGCTGAGACTGGGTTGGGGAGCGGCCGCAATGACAACAACTCCTGCAATCGCAATCGCTCCGCCAGCATCAAGCGTCAAAAAGACCCGCAGTTACCTCGGACCCTGCCGATGACCTGATGCTCTTGAAGAGCGCGGACTACAGGATTCCCGTCCCTACGCATCCCACCGCGGCCCCAGTGACCAACACCACAATGCCCGCCGTTTCTTGCGCCCGCGTCCGAATCTCAACGTGCAGGCCCACCTCGTCCTTGGCCCCTCCAGAGCCGAAGACCGGACTCGGCGACATGCCCTGCATATACACCCGAGAGCGCCCCCCCTTCGCAATGCGCTCATCGCAGGGTGACTGACACACACCTTGCCAAGTACGGTCTTGCTTATCGAAGCGCTCTAACGAAACAACGTCCGAAACAACGTCGTCAGCTTCGATGTGAACGCGTACAGTGGGCCCGTCCGTTGCAAACGTCTTCGTGGAATCGGCGCGTGCGAGCGCTGGGAGCATCGCAACCATCCCTAGAGCGAGGCTGAGAAAGGTTGTGCGGTGACCGATCGGCATCAGGTTCCCAGTGTTGTCCCTGAGGTTGTCCCGGAGGTCTCTGGCCTCGAAAACATGGACTCCGATACCATGGAATCGCATATGGCTGCGTTCGAAGTAAGCGGCTCGGTTCATCAAGTGCTCGTCATGGTCCTGGCAGGCGGCGAAGGGAAACGCCTTTACCCGCTGACGCTCGACCGTGCGAAGCCTGCGGTCCCGTTTGGCGGCCGATACCGAATTATCGACATCGTTCTTTCGAACTTCGTCAACTCTGGCCTCGCTCGGATCAAAGTGTTAACGCAGTACAAGAGCGCCTCACTTGAAGAGCACATCGCACGCGTGTGGCGGCTTGCACCGATCTTGGATCAGTTCATCGAGGCGATTCCCGCGCAGCAACGTACCGGCAAGTCTTGGTATCGCGGATCGGCAGATGCCGTATTCCAGTGCCAACATGTCATCACCGATGACGAACCAGAGCTCGTCGCCATTTTCGGAGGCGATCACGTCTATCGCATGGATGTAAGGCAGATGATCCATGCACACGTAGAGCAAAAAGCCGACCTCACTGTAGCTGTGATTCCCGTGCCACGGGCTGGAGCCTCGGAGTATGGGATCATCGAGGTCGCGGAAGACGGGCGCATCATTGGATTTCACGAGAAGGTGCCCGAACCACCCGCCATGCCGGGGAATCCAGACATGTGCCTCGCGTCGATGGGCAACTACGTCTTTTGTACCGACGTGCTCATGCGCGAGCTCGAACGGGACAACCCGCTTGAGGAAAGTCGTCACGACTTTGGTCACGACATCTTGCCGAGTATGGTCCAGCGCGGGATGGTTGTGCGCGCGTACGACTTCGCAACCAACATTGTTCCCGGCGAGGACGAGCGAGGTCTCGGCTACTGGCGTGACATCGGAACGACGGACGCGTACTGGGAAGCGCAAATGGATCTCATCGAGATTCATCCTCATTTCAACCTGTACAACCGCAAGTGGCCCATTCGCACCGGCGTCACGCACGACCCTCCTGCAAAGTTTGTGTTTCGCGACGAAGCACAGGCGCGCGTTGGTATCGCCACTGACTCGCTCGTGTCGCACGGATGCATCATCTCGGGTGGGCGAATTCATCGAAGCGTGCTCGGTGTCGGCTGCCGCATTAATTCATTTAGCGAAGTGGAAGAGTGCGTGCTCTTCGAAAACGTACGTATAGGCAGACACGCGAAAGTTCGGCGCGCGATCATCGACAAGGACGTCGAGATCCCCGCTCACACCGTAATTGGTTACGATCCTGAAGACGACCAGAGACGCTTTTTCGTCACAGAACAAGGGATCGTCGTAATTCCGAAACGCGCCAAGATCGAAACGATGGAACCATGAAGATAAGACGAATCGGGCTCTTCGTTGTAGCGCTTGGAATATGCAACTATGGGTGTGACAAAAAAGCGGATGAGTGCGCCCTGCTCGTGAAGACGGTTAACACGACGAGTGACAGGCTCGCGCGACCGAAGGTCGAAGGGGATGCAACCGCTGACCGATCCACCGCCGAGATCGCTGACCTTGCGCGTGAGACCGCTGACTCGATCAAGGCGCTCAACTTGACCAAGCCCGAAGTGAGGGCGATTGCTGACGAATACGAAACGCTTCTGCGTTCCATATCGGAAGCATCAAGGTCACTCAGTGAGGCACTGAAAGAGCAAACGGCCATCGACCCCGGAATCTCAACGCAAGATGCCGAGAAGAAGAAAAACAACATGGTTCGCACCACCGAGGATCTCGTTAATTTGTGTGCAAAGTCGAAGAGTCCAGACTGCAAACGTGTCCGTGAAGAGGTGAAGGGACCGCCGAAGTCGCCCGAAGATTTTTCGACGATTGCAAAAGCGGCGGACACGCTCGGAAAAGAGAAATTTAAGGATGCGCAAGTAACCGACAAAGTGGGCCAGTGGCGCAAAGCGATCGATCACGCGGGGGAAGTGTCCGGCAAGCTCGCCAAGGCTCTCGCCGCCGCGCGCGACCTCGATGCCAAGACATCGACG
>JAHFDX010000558.1 GCA_023248785.1 Myxococcales bacterium | reverse complement strand
CCACGCAACAACGGATTGAATACGTCAATCCAGCGGGGCGGAACGTTTGGCTTCACGTGGCACGCGGCGCCGTCGACATCAATGGGCAGTCACTTGCCGCAGGCGACGCCGCTTCGTTTGAGGAGCCAGGTAAGATCGCGGTAACGGGGAGCGCAGAGGCGGAGATTCTGTTGTTCGATTTGAATTGACGTTCGCGACTACTCCTCAAGCAACGCTAACAAATCGTCTCGCGTGATCGCCTGTGCAAGGGCACCGTCGCCGACGGCTGCCTGGGTGAGTGCGCGCTTGCGCTCCTGAAGCACGAGCATGCGTTCCTCCACGGTGTCTTTCGTAACCATTCTGTATACAAATACAGGCTTGTCCTGTCCGATGCGGTGTGCGCGGTCGGCCGCCTGGTCCTCGGCCGCGGGATTCCACCAAGGATCGAGGAGAAATACGTGGTCAGCCGCAGTGAGGTTAAGGCCGATGCCTCCTGCCTTGAGCGACAAGAGCAAGACGGGAGGTCCATTCTCATCTTGGAAGGAGCCGACCACGCCCGCACGGTCCGTGGTCGAACCATCAAGGCGCAAGAACGAGATGCCTTCGCTCGTCAGCGAGGGCTCCACACGGTCGAGAAAGCTCGTCCACTGCGAGAAAATCAACACTTTGTGCCCATCCGCGACGGCATCGGTCACGCGGTCTATCAGCGCTTCCACTTTCGACGAACGCTCGGCTTGTTGGCCCGGCACCAGGGCCGAGTGGCAAGCCGCCTGACGCAAGCGAAGAAGCGCTTCGAGAATGGCGAGCGTTGACACGCCTTCGTTCAGGCGGGCAACCACGTCTTGTCGCGTGGCTGCCTGAACGGCTTCGTAAACCCTTCGCTCGGCATCGTCGAGTTCCACGTATGCAATGGAGTCGGTGCGGGGCGGCAGCTCGGGAACGACCTCGCGCTTTGTTCTTCGTAACATGAAGGGTCTTATTTTGGCCCGCAGACGCTCTTGGGCGGTGGGGTCTCCGCTTGCGATCGCATCTGAATAGCGAATGCGAAAGTTTGAGAGCGTTCCCAGCAAGCCTGGATTTGCGAATTGCATCAAACTCCAGAGCTCTTCGAGGCGATTTTCGACGGGCGTCCCACTCAATGCGAGCCGAAACGGAGCCTTGAGACTTCGTGCCGCGCTTGCAGCTTGGCTGTCGGCATTCTTAATCGATTGCGCTTCGTCGAGCACGATCGTGTCCCACATTTGTTTCGCAAGTTTTTCCTGATCGAGTCTAAGCACCGCATACGTCGTGAGCGTGACGTCGATGCGTTTCTTCAGTTGCCTGGCAGGTCCGTGATAAAGGTCCGTGCGCAAATTGGGGCGAAAGCGACGAAGCTCGGCCTCCCAGTTGAACAACACGCTGCGCGGACACACCACGAGCGTTCGCCCGGAGAAAACCGTAAGCGCTTGCAGTGTTTTTCCGAGACCCATGTCGTCGGCGAGAATTCCGCCAAGTTCGTTTGCACGCAAAAACGAGAGCCAACGGACTCCGAGGCGTTGATACTCTCTTAGGTCGGCGCGCAGATCGTCTGGCAACGTGACCTCAGGCAGCGCGTCGAATTGCTCGAAGCGCGCTCGAAGCTCGGCGAGTTCCAGCGAGACGTCGAGGCCGAGGTCCGCAGCGAACGAAACGAGCTCGCGTGCAGCGGACGGACGAACGCGCCCTTTTTCATCGCGCGCTTGCAACAGATCGACGATGCGATCTCCGTACCGCGCGAGCCAGTCCACAGGCAGCGGCGCCCAGCTACCGTCATGGAGTGGAACGACGCCGAGGCCATCACGCCACGATTGAAGCACGGTTTCGCCCGACACGATGTTCTCGCTGCCGTCGCCTTTTTCCACAGTGAAACTCAGGCCGAGTGCGGTTCCATGCAATGCAATCTGCGGGGCGAGACGTTGGCGTTGGAACAAGGCGGCGAGCTTTTCGCCCTCGGAACCAAAATTTTGAAGCTTGGTGAGCATTTGTGCGGCATCCCGACCGCGGACGACCACCCGCCTTCCAGGAAGCATGTTGAGATCGTCGTGAAGACGATGCACGAGGCGGTGCTCCGCCTCGCGATCACGGCGCGGACTGGTATCGCCAGAAATGTGAACTAAGTCATCACCGTCCACGCGCGCTATCGGTGGCTCGCCGTACACAAGGGTTGCGATGATGAATAACCCTTCCGTCTCGAGACCCACTTCGAAGTGAAGGCGAGGCGGAGAAGCCGCACCCGTGCGCGGAAGGCGGTTCGTCTGCAATTCCACGGGCATTCGAGCTTCGAGTGATGGCAACGTGTCGGATATGAAGCGGGCGAAATCACGGGGTGACAGTCGTTGAACGATGGGAATGCGGTCGAAACGATCGCCGGCGAGATCGATGTGAGCGAGACGGGCGATCACGTTTCCGCGCCGCGCGACACAACGCCCCGGTATCTCGATGGGAGCCCCCGCCAAATCGAGGACGAGCTCCACATCGTGCTCGCCGTAGTTACGAAGGATGGCCGACAGCCCTACTGCTTCCGCTGCGATCGTGACGAATTGTCCATTGAACCGAACGTTGTCCTTTCCGGCGAGAAGCGCGAACAAATCGTCGAGTACGCGATCGGGCACCTCGCCGCGGCGCCAAATGGACAGCCAACGATCCAAGGTGAGATCGTCATGCGTCGGTAGAGCGGGAGCATGACCTTGTGCGACGAGTTGAGCGAGCGAGCCTTCGAGGGGTGCTTCCTTGCCTTCGTCCGACACCAGCGCCCGCGTAAGGACAAGGGCACCTCGTGGGCAGGATAGATCGTAAACAATCTTGACCTGCCCGCCCGACTGCGCCGCGAAGGGTAGGGCCCCCTGATCGAGCGCGATGGCTGCCGCAACAACATGCGCGCACGGGTCGATCTTGCTGGCGCAATCGCAGGACCATTCGAGGTCTTCCGTGAACAAAGAGACCGTCGCCGCTACGGGCGAGCCGGGCGAGGGCACTCGAAACGTAACGTCATTGGGTTCAATTGCTTGGCATTGAACATTGCCGTCGCGCGCAAGCTTGACGCCTTGCGACCAGATCCCCGGTAGCGCGGCCTTGCGAACATCAGCCAAGAATGCAGAAGACACTTCGAGCGTCATACGCAAGGTCCGCGCGCGCGGAAAGAGTACTGGTCCTTTGGACTCGTTGCTTAATCACTGCGCCTCGGTTGGGGGACTAGTGCTAGTCGTGTCCACGTATGGACCGCAATGGGGTGTGGCGTGACTGGCGACCTGAGTGGATCGTG
>JAHFDX010000557.1 GCA_023248785.1 Myxococcales bacterium | reverse complement strand
TTTTCTTGCGGGCGCGTTTAGCGCTCGAAGAGAAAGTCGAGTCGCCACGAACCGTTGCAGAACGATTGTCGAATGCCGCGCAAACGACCGATCAGTTGCCCGAACTCAAGTGGCTTGCCGCGCGCGCCTGGCAACTCGCCAAAGACCCCGCACGCGCGCGCGCATTTGCCGCGAGTCTTCTAGACGACGCTGGCGCATCGGAGGGGATACGGCTGCTTGCACACGACGTGCTCGACGAGTGTCCGCCGCCCGTTTCGATCTCCGAACCGCCAACCGGCCAAGATCGACGCCCAGACTTCATGACCCCAGCGCCGCTTGCACCGACGGTGTCACTGGATCCCGTTCCGGAAACAGATCGACGCCCGTCCACGATCCCTCATGCGGGCGCAGAGGACGTTGAGGCCGAGCTCATGCCAAGCATGGAGGTACACGCGGTCAGCGCCCGAAAACTCACGCCCGCTCCGATTGCGGTAAACCCGGTGCCTCCACCATCTGTTGAAAGCAGCTTGGACATCGCCATCGATTATGAGAGCGACGCAAAGATCCCTGCCGCGCCGGCGCTGCCGAATCTAACGCGGACCGTGGTCATGCCTCGTGATACCGTCGCCCGGAAGCCAAAGCGCGACGCGACCATGCTGATGACACCAAACCCCCGTGCTCCGCTCACGCCAGCGCCGGCACCGCAAGCGATGGAGCCACCGATTCTTCCGTCGCGTGGCGATCCACCTCAAGGTAATGCCCTTTTTTCAGAGCAAGCAGCGCCGCCCGACGCCAACGTGTCGGAACACACACGCGGGGCAAGCATGCCTGCGTACCGCGTAACTGACAGACCGCCGCCAAACGTTGGGACGCTCAGGCCTCCGCGCATTGTTCGGCCCGAACCGATCGAAGCGTTGAGCTTTCCACCGGGGCTTCATGGTCATCCTCCACCCGCGGGTGAGCGCCCACGTTCCGTGATGGATGCGCGGCTCACCTTTATCTACTGGGCGAGGCAACTCGGGCGCGAATATCGATCGAAGTACAAGGTGGAGCTCAAGACGGACGTCGAGAGCGTTGAAGTTGTTCAAGTTCGGCTGCGCGACCGATTCCCTGAAGGCCACACATGGTCTCCTGAGGACATGCCTGACGTTGAACGCCACGGAGCATTTCTTAGTGAACTCCTATCGCGAAATCTCGGAGCGGTGTGGGCCGACATCTCGCCTTCAGAATACGGATACTGGGCGATGCTCGTCCCCCCGGGAGTTCGTGTTTGGCCGTTCGGACGCATTCTTCGTTTCGTCATGAACGACGAAAAGGAACACGACCTTGTTGGCTATTTTCAAGAACTCGAGCGCATGGCCCACGGAAAATAGTTCGCGCTGCATTACTGACCATACTTCTGAACCAGTGCTTTGGCACGCTCAACGAACGATGCCTGGTGATACCGCTCGAACGCTTGCCACGTGCAGAGCGTTCGGGGATCGGCAACGCGGTCAACAAAGAGTTTGCCACCCAAGTGATCAAGCTCGTGTTGAAACGTGCCCGCCGTTAGCCCGCGCACCTCAAACGAGAGTGCGGCCCCAAAACGATCCCACGCTCGCACGTGCACTCCCGTGTACCTCTCTACCTCTCCGCGAAGGTTCGGAACGCTTAAGCAACCTTCGAAGTTACGAAATGTCTCGGGGTCGGTGACTTCGAGCTCCGGGTTAACCAACACGGTGAGCGGGAAGTTCGGTTTGTACGGATACCGTGGATTGTTCTCCACGCAGATGGCGCAAATCTGCAAAGGTCGAAATACCTGGTTCGCGGCGATCCCCGCTCCAGCGGCGTCGCGCATGGTGGCAATAAGGTCATCAATGAACGATTGAATGACAGGTGTTTGCAGGTCCTCTTGCGAAAGAGGATGCGCGATTTCGCGCAAAACTGGTTCGCCGATTGTTGCAATCTTCAGAATGCCCACAGACTTACCTCTTCTCCGCGAGCACCATAATGCGCGACGACTCGGCTCCTAGGTGAACGCCCGGAAACGCAAAACTCCCGCTGACTTCACCTACTCGAAACCCCGCGTCATGAAGCATTTTTCCGAGCTCGTGTACGGAATACACGCGAATGGAAGCTTCCAACTCTTTGGCTCGTCCGTCCTCGAAAAGAAGCGTGCGTTTGACACGCATACGGCTTGTGGTCCAGTCGAACGTCATCTCGTCCATGCACACGCACCCGTCGCCTTCGAACCATGCAAGCGAGGGTGAATGGCGCGCGATAAAATCTCGGTTGGTGACGTCGAGAAGGAATTGTCCGCCTCGACGAAGCGCACGATGGACCCGCGCAACCACATCGAGGTTCTTGTCATCTTCGAAGTAACCAAAGGTCGTGTTCCATGAGAGCACACCGTCAAACTCTCCGTCGTAAGCGAGCTCTGCCAAGTCTCCATGCACGAAAGAAATTGGGAGTTTTCGCTCTTGGGCTTCTTCACCTGCGCGAGCGAGCATCGACAGGCTCAAATCAAGGCCCACTACATCGTAACCCCGCTTGGACAATTCGATCGCATGTCGGCCGATGCCACATCCAAGATCGATGACCTTTCCACCCTTCGCAACACCGAGACTGTCTTCGATGAAGTCAGCTTCGCGTTGAATCGCTTCGTCCGACACGCGTGGATGTGCGCGAAGCCAATCGTCGGTAAAGAGATCCTCCCACCAACCCCGCACACGCTTTCGCAGCGCATCTGGCGTGCCTCCCGACATGGGAACCGCAAGCCCCTGTGACCAAGCAGTACCTTTACTTGCCGGAGGAACGGACTGAGGCCGCGGCGGTGGCGGCAAACTTCGGGCGGGCGTTGATTCGACGCTCTCAAAGTCATCCGGACCGAGCTCGCGCGTATCGCTCGTTCGGTGAACCACTGGCGTACGGTCGCTTGAGGGAAACTTCAACGTTTCGCGCGATACCGACGGTGGCCCTGGTGGCAGCGTGATGGGTCGACTGGGAGGGACGAGTGCGGCGTTTGAATCTGCATCCCTCAGAAAGTCAGTCGACGCAACAGCCTCCACCTCGGCGTCCGACGGATCGGTCTCCGATGGATCCGTAGGCGGGCCTTCTGCTGTGCCCTCCGTCGTGCCGACCGATGTGCCCGTTGACGCGCCCGTTGACGCGCCCGTTGACGCGCCCGTTGACGCCACAGTCGGCTGATACGGTGTCCAACTATCGAGATCCCCGCCGGAGGTAGATTTGTCTTTCGAATGTTCGGTATCGATGCCCGGGTCTTGATCGCGCGCGTCGCTCATC
>JAHFDX010000042.1 GCA_023248785.1 Myxococcales bacterium | reverse complement strand
ATCACGCTTTGAGGCGCATCAGGTCGATCGACAATCACAAGCGTTGGTTCTGCTCCCGTCGATCCCACGCCGGCTCCCCGGCCGGAGAAACCCCGCACCGCACCGTCCTTCCAATTGCCAAAAGCCCTGGTCAGGGGTTGCTCGAGGCTCGTACGTGAAACGTCCCCGACAACAATCAACGCACACTGACCCGGCTCATACGCTCCGCGGTGGAACTTGCGCACCCGCTCCGGAGTGAGTCTCGTCGCCGCACTCCCCAATCCATCCCACGGAGGCTTGTTCGTAACGGCTCGCCTCATCACAACCCTCGCCACAGCATCCGGATCTTTGGCACGTTGCTTCAGGTCGTTTCGCCACTGTGCATGCACGCGTTCGAAGTCGGGTTTTCGAAATGTTGGAGCGATAACGGCATCACGAAACAACGAAATCGCATCGTTCCAATTCTTCTTGAGCACGGACATCGAAATGTAGGCAGCCTGTCCATCGACACGCGCCGAAAACGACGCCCCCAAAGTCTCGACTGCTTGCGCGAACTCGATTGCACTCCGTTTGCCTGCGCCTTCGTCAAGCATGCTCGCGGTGAGGTGCGCAAGACCGCTTTCCTCGAGTTTGTCAGAGTTTGCCCCTGCACCAACCACCACCATCGTCATCGCGACAAGGGGCACAGACGGTCGAGGCAACAGCCACACCCTAAGACCATTCGGTAGCTTGAATTCCTCTGGCACGGGAGGAACGAACGCCCCACCATCGCCGACGGTTGGTTTCGTGCCCAACATATCGGACTCGGCAGAATGTTCGGGCGTAGCCACGGGCAAAGCTTCGGGCGTGGCAACAACGGGGTGTGGTGTGGTGGCTCGATCAGCGGGCCCGCACGCACCCATCAAGGAGAGGCTAACTGCTATCACGCGCGCAGAAGTCATCGCGACTTCACCTCCGAAATCTTCGGAACGATGCGAAGGACCGCCCTCTTGTCGAGCATGAGGTACTTGGTAGCGACGTCTTGCAGATCGCTTGGCTTCGCAGACTCGTACCTCGCAAGGTCCTTCGTGATGAACCCCGGGTCACCCGTATCCATCTCGTACGTATTGAGCAACTTTGCACGCGTGCCGACTTGCTGAAGGCTCGAAATGAAACCGGTCATGAGCACATTGCGTGCACGCAAAAGTTCTGCGTCGCGAACGCCTCTCTTTTTCACGGTTTCGATTTCCATGTCGATAGCCTTTTCGAGTACGTCGAGGTCCACATGAGGCCGCGCAAGCACACTGATTTCAAAATGCGAGCCGAGTACACCCGAGCTCTCTCCCGCAGAGACGGACTGTGCAAGCTTCTTGTCGACCACAAGGGCCGTGTAAAGGCGACTCGATTTCCCTCCGCCGAGCACCGCACCAAGCAGGTCAAGATGTGCGTCTTGCAGCGTGAAGTGTCTTGGAGTTTGCCACGCGTACGTAATTTTCGTGAGCTCCACATCATCGGTCAGCGTGTCTGTTACAACAGACGTGAGCGTCGTTTTTGTGTCGGAGAAGCCCGGCGCGCCCGGATCCTTTGGAGCGTCCTTGGTCGGGACGGTTTCCATCCACGCTTTGATCGCCCTCATTGCATCTTCTCGTGAGAAGTCTCCGGCCACTGCCATGCTCGCGTTCGATGGCACGTAATGCGTGGCAAAGAAATCCTTCACATCTTGAACAGTCGCCGCCTCTAAGTCCTCATGCGATCCGATCGGCGGGTGATGATACGGGTGCTCGACTGGATAGAGTAACTCGCTGAGTCGTATTTCGCCCTTCCCGTATGGCGTATTCTCGGTACGTTGCCGTCGCTCGTTGCGCACGACATCGCGCTGCGCCTTCAATTTTTCCGCGGTCATCAACGGACCGATGTCGCGCAAACGATCGGCCTCGAGCCAAAGGAATAAATTGAGGCACGCCTTTGGTCCCACGTCCCAGTAGCCCGTGCGGTCTTCGCTGGTCCAAGCGTTGTTGTGTCCGCCCACCGCCTCCATCCACTCATCGAACTTTCCAGTGGGCGCGCGCTTCGTCCCCATGAACATCAGGTGTTCAAAGAGGTGCGCGAAGCCGGTCCGCCCCTTGGCTTCGAAGCGCGAACCCACGTTGTAAAGCACGTCGACCGCAACAACCGGCAAACCGTGATCCTCGTGAAAGATCACGGTCATCCCGTTGCTAAGCTTCGTTTTAGTGAACGGGATGTCCACTGAAGAAGAGGCCAGCGCGCTCCACGATCCAATGACAAAGGCCATTGAGGCTGCAAATACAGGGCGTTTCATGGGGTTCGGAGCCTACTCGCTTTGGCGCTCCTTGTGTAAGGCGAGACCTGTTGTCTTCGTTAAGGCGAACGTGCACGTCCCCCTCCATCCAACTCCCCTATTTGGTGGGATGGCCCCTACCATGGGGCGCGTGCCCGAGGCGCGGGTCATCCCCATCGACGAACGCTCCCTGGTGGAGCAAGCCAAAGCGGGCGACCGTGAGGCACTCGGCGAGCTCTGCCGTCGGTATGGACCGGTCGTCTTTCGCTCGGTTCTTATGCCGCGTCTTGGTTCAAGAGCCCGCGCCGAGGATGCGCTCTCCGAAACGTACGCACGCGTAATTGAGAAGCTTGTATCGTACGAATGGCAACCGGGCGGCTTCTATCCTTGGTTTCGGACGGTTGCACTTCGCATCGCCCTTGACGCGCTAAGGCGCGAAAAACGAACGGTCCTTTGGGACGCCCCGGACATCGAACGCGAACTCAATGCCACGGAGGAGACGGAGCGACTCGACGTGCGCCTTCTCGAGGCGCGCGATCAGGCGATCGTCCGACAGCGCTTAGAGTTTGCATTGGGTCAAATTCATCCGCGGTACTCCGAAGCCATTCGACTTCGAATTCTCCAAGAGCAGCCACGCGACGTCGTCGCAAGTGCGCTCAGTGTAACCACCTCGACGTTTGATGTGCTCCTCCATCGGGCGCTCAAGGCGCTTCGAGCCGCGCTTGCGGAAGCGAAGCAAACGTCCGACTCTAGCGAGGACAGCAATGAGTGAGCGACTCCCCTCGCCTGAGGATCCCATCACGCCCGCAGAAGAGGCTGAAGCAAGCGAACTTGCGAACACCTTGGACGAAACGAGCGCCCCGAAACCGCTCGAAGAAACCCATCGTTCAGCCACTGCCGACCTCCTCGAAGTTGTCAACGCGGCGCGCGCTGCAACGGGCGCACACGAGCTGACAGCAGAAGAGCACGCGCGATTGTTCGCAAAAGCGGAGGCGCGTCTGCGATTCCGTCGCAATCGATGGACCGCTGCGGTGGCTACATTGGCAGCCGCCGCGGCAACCATTTTCTTCGTAGCAACGCGCCCTGCACAGAGTCCACACCTGTCGTTTGGCGGCGACTCGACCGAGCCGTTGTTCCAAGCGCCGTTATCCTCATGGACGCCATCGCAGCGTTTGGATCGCATCGCTTCACACCGCACACGGGCCTTTCGCGACCGAAGATTTGAACAGTGGGGCGTGCGATGAGGCTCGATTCTGTCGCCATCGCATGCGCTCTTGGGTTTGCTCTGGTCTCAACTGCGGGTTGCCCTGGACCTAGGAAACGAGATCACGGCGCCGAAATTGATCCCTCGTCGATGTCATTTCTCTCCGCTGCGCGCGCGCTTCACCATCAAGCCGATATGATGGAGGACGCAGGAAATCCTCGTGAAGCCATCGAGGCCCTCGAGCGGGCGCGTACGATGCCGCGAGGGTCATTGACTCGCGAAATGCGAGAAGTGCTCGCCGATACCACGGCGCGCATCGCAGAACTTCGGTTGCAGCTGGGCGAGGTCGAGCAGGCGCAAAAGAGTATCGCTGAGGGACTTACGTTCGCAGATCAACCAGGCTACTTTCGTGGCCACTTGCTGGAAGTGCGTGGCCGCGTCTTGGAGGCCGAGGCGAAGAAGTTGAAGGCCGACGGCCATCTCGCATTGGCCGAGACGAAACGTCGGGAAGCACTCCTAAGCTTCGACGAAGCTGTTCGAATGCACGAAGATGTGATCCGAAGTCGTCTGGCGGACGGAGGAAACCGATGAGACGCTTCATTATTTTGACGTTCTTGTCCGTGTTAGCGACGACAGGATGTGGGGGGGGTGCCCGACCGGCCCCATCGGCTTATCCAGCAAATACAACTGCACCCGATACGAGTGCCTCCGTTATGCGCGAATCATCGAGACCAGGGCCTTATGCAGAGGCGCCAGTGTCGCCCGCTCCAACTCCATCCCCCAGCGGGGTTCCGTCGATCGCATCACGCGGTCTTGCGTTGTCCGACGCGATCGCACGGTTTTACCGCCTGGAAGCCGTCATGTTGACCTCGCGCGCCCAGTGCGACATTGCGTGTCGATCGCTCGACTCGATGACTCGAGCCGCTGATGAAATCTGCAGATTGGCTACCACCGAGGAGGAGCATGTGCTCTGCGACACGGCCCAAAAGCGAGTACGGGATTCCCGCGAACGAGTTCGTGCAGAGTGTCCCCATTGCCAGTAAATCTTTTGTCTTACCGCTGACTTTCCACAAGTGACCGTGGCCCCGTATGCTTACGGAAGCTTGAATAAGTACGGCGCACGGATTCCACGACTCACACCCGCCGCAAGCGGTGGCGACGTGCGTTCACTCCCGCTCGATATCCGGGAGGGCTTCATCTTGTCCCGGATCGATGGCGAACTCGACGAGCATGAACTCGCCATCGTGACCGGTTTTGATGATCACGCCATTGCGGAGTGTTTGCGCAAACTCCAAGATCTTGGCCTCATCGAGTACGCACAGCCCCCGAAAGACGAAGTTTCACAAGTCCGCCAAGTCCGCGAAATTCCACATTCAGAACCGGAAGCGCATCGCGAAGACCGCGTGGCCTTCCATCCAACGCCACCACCAAGATCGAGCGACGACAACGAACCATCGAGCGAGGCGATACCCCCGGCCCTTCGCAGGGAGCTTGATGTGTTGCACGCGGTGCTTGGTGTTCGCACCTATTACGAGCTCGTGGGCGTTGCGCGCGACGCGGATAAAAAGACCATTAAACGCGCGTATTATGCGCTCGCGTCGCGGTACCATCCGGATCGTTTTTTCCGAAAACAGCTTGGTCGTTACAAGCTGATGCTCGAAGAGATTTTCGGTCAGATCACCCTCGCGCACGACACGCTCACGAACTCTCGCAAGCGCGAGGAATACAACACCTATCTCGCGGATCTCGAGCGCACACGAGACATTGAGAAGGCAATACGCGAGAGTTTCGACGAAATTATTCGCGTTGAAACGGTCGTTGTCGAAGAAAGCAAGGCAGAGTCCGTTCCGCCTCCACCCCCTCCGCACGTCATCGAGCCGGCACCGGGACCGAGCGCCCGCCGGACGCCCGTGCCCCCAAAAAATCCGAGTTCCGGAGCGCTCCTCGCTCGCCGATTGCTTGGAGGACGTCAGCTGCCTCCGCGGGACATAGGCCCGATGCCTTCGGTTTCCTCGCTCACGACAGAACAAGCCATGGACGCGCTGAGGCGAAGGTACGAGCTGCGCACGGACCAAGCGCGACGCGCCCACGCACAGAAGTACGCAAAGCAAGGCGAGGAAGCCCTGGCAAAAAACGATCTGATCGCTGCCGCAAACGCTTATCGAATTGCTCTCTCTCTGCTTCCGAACGATGCGGACTTGCGCGATCGCCAACAAAATGCGCAACGAGCGGCCGATAAATTGTTGTGTGATAGTTACGAAAGACAGGCCTCCTACGAGGAAAAAGCAGGCAACTGGAAGGAAGCTGCTCGCAACTGGACCCGTGTCGCGGGCATTCGAACCGACGACGCGATGCCCCATCAGAAAGCGGCAAATGCGCTAGTCCGTGCCGACGGAGACCTTCACGAAGCCAAACGGCTTGCCCTTCGGGCGCTTGAACTAATGCCGCAAGATGCAGCCACGCGAGTCACCCTCGCCAATGTCTACATGGCCGCCGGCCTGACGCTTAATGCCAAGCGAGAACTCGAACAGGCGAAACAGGTTCTTCCCAACGACGCCACAATTTCTGCGATGCTGAGGCGAATCTCGAAGTCGTTGTGACACGAGCGTGTTCGAAGGTGAAAGTCGCATGGCCTCAGAGAAAGTCATCGGGATCGACCTTGGAACGACCAACTCGTGCGTTGCGATCGTGGAAAATGGCACGCCAACAGTCATCCCTAACCGCGGCGGATATAAGACCACACCATCGATGGTTGCGGTAACCGAAGCGGGCAAACGTCTCGTCGGTCACATTGCGAAACGCCAAGCCATCACCAACGCTGAAAACACTGTCTATGCGGCGAAACGCCTCATTGGGCGAAAGTGGCATTCGGCTCAAGTGCGCAATGCAATCGCAACGTCGAGTTACCGAACTGTAGAAGGACCGCACAACGACGTGCGCATTGTCCTACGTGAGAAGGAATACAGCGTCCCCGAGATCAGCGCGATGGTTCTCCAAGAGATGAGGGTCATCGCGGAAGACTATCTTGGCGAGCCCATCGCGAAGGCGGTCGTCACGGTCCCCGCGTACTTTAACGACAATCAACGCCAAGCAACCCGCGATGCTGGCGAAATTGCCGGCCTCGAAGTGATCCGCATCATCAACGAACCTACCGCTGCAGCGCTCTCCTACGGATACGGGCGGAACCTCGAAAAAACTGTGGCGGTTTATGACTTTGGAGGTGGCACGTTCGACATCTCCATTCTCGAAATCGGCCAAAACGGTGTCTTTAAGGTTATTGCAACTGCCGGTGATACTTTTCTAGGTGGAGAAGACATCGACGCGCGTGTCATTGATTGGCTCGTGCAAGAGTTCAAGAAGGAACACGGCATCGATCTACGCCAGGACCGAATGGCGCTTCAACGCCTTAAGGACGCCGCGGAAAAAGCCAAGTGCGAACTTTCGAGCGTGCGTGAGACGGAAGTGAACTTACCGTTCATCATCTCGAGCGGCCGTAACGAGGCACTTCATCTTCAGAAGGTCATTACAAGGCCGTTGCTCGAACAGCTCAGTACCGACCTCGTCGAACGTACCATCGATATCTGTCGCCAAACGCTCGCAGACGCTGAGCTTCACACCGACGAGATTGAGGAGGTGCTCTTGGTAGGTGGCATGACGCGCATGCCGCGAATCCATCTTGCGGTCGCGGAGTTCTTCCGACGCGAACCGAGCAAGGGAGTTCACCCGGACGAATGTGTCGCACTTGGGGCGTCAATCCAAGGATACGCCCTTGTCGACGAAAGCCAGGAAATGGTGCTCCTCGACGTCACGCCGCATGCCCTCGGAATTGTGACGCAAGGCGGGTACTTCGAAGTACTTATCCCTCAAAACACAACGGTGCCCACCCATCGCCAGAAAATTTTCACGACAAGTCGCGAAAACCAAACGGCCGTGAAGATTCTCGTGATGCAGGGCGAGCACGAGCTTGCGGAGCAAAACGAACTACTCGGCGAATTCGTGCTGACCGGCCTGCGTCGCGCACCGAAAGGACAAGTGGAAATTGAGGTGACGTTCGAGATCAATGCCGACGGCATCGTCAGCGTCCGCGCGAAAGATCTCGACACGGGTCTTGAACAATCGATCCAAGTTACGGCCACGAGCGGCCTCACCCGCGATGAAATCTCGAACATGATGCGCAATGCGGGTGACCATTTGCTCGAGCGACGATCCAGTGAGGAAGTCGAAGTCGCGAAACAGGAAGCAGAGCGACTCATCGGCGAAATTGAGCGACTCTTCCCCCAGGTGGAGCAGATCGTGGCACAAAGCGACTTCGGACGGGAAGCCATCGAAAAGGCGCGTGCGGTTGTCGATCGTGCGAAAATTGCTGTGGAAAAACGCGATCTTGCATCGCTGAAGGAGCAGATTGAGGGGCTCGCGCGCACGCAGAGGATGTTTAAGGGAGTCGTGGCAAAGACGTTATAGATCCTAGATTGGATCGGAAGCTCGCGGACGCGTACTCGTTCGAAGCATCTGCATCGACAGAGAACCTGTCGATGGCGGAGCGATCTACCCTTACCAATGAGGCTGAGCTCGAAGCGGCTCGAGTGATGAGTTCGCGTGAGAGCTCGCCGCCGGCACCCTCGGAAGGTCGAGGAACGCTGCTCACTCTCGTGAATGGCCACGTCTCGAGTCGCCCTCCCAATGTTCCTGCGAGGCTCCCTCTCGAAACGCGTCCGGACTCTTCGCGTGGAGGCTCTGCGCCGTCGGCGCGACCGATGGATCCCGTGAGTGAAATTCAGGACCGGCTCGCCATGGGCGACTACACGGGCGCACTCACGGTGGCCGATCGCGTGCCCTCGAGCTCAGGCCAATACACAGAAGCGGTCGCGCTAGGGATGCACTGTCGGACGATTCTTCTGCAGATGCATCGCGCAAAGGTAGGCAGCTTCGACCAGGTGCCGTTCGTGCTCATCGAGCGTCAACAACTGCGTTGGCTTTCACTCGATCATCGCGCCGGGTTCTTGCTTTCACTCATGGATGGGCGGCTCAGCGTTCAAGAGGTCGTCGACACCGCCAACATGCCCGAGCTAGAGGTGCTGCGCGTGCTGTACGAGCTCCTCAGCCAAGGCGTGGTTGCCCTGAGGTAGCGCTTCAAATGGGCGCGTGAAACACGTGTCGCAGGAGCAACCCCAGACCAAAGCTTGTTCCGTTTGCGACGAGCGAACCGACCGCGGCTCGCTTGATTGGCACGCCAAAGTAGTGAGCGAAGTACGCGGTCTCTCCGAGCCATGCAAAGACCTCCGCAACAACGCACATCACGACGTAATTCCCGCCCCAGCCAAAGACGAGCGGAGGGAATACAAACCAAACGTACGGATGAGTGAGCATCGACGCGCCAAAGGCGATGCTCGGGCGGATGCCGAGTAGCTTCCCGTAGATTGGTACCTCGATCAGTTGCGTGAAGCAGAAGGCACGAAACCACGGCCAAATGAGTTCGTGCAGCGGGTCCATTCAGCGCAGTCTGCGGAGGCGTTACGGAGCGGCGCAAGCCTTATTGTTTGTCCTGTCTACGACGCCGCATGACAAGCGGAAACGCGAGGGCGACCAGCCAGGGAAGTGCCGCCATCGGCGACGCTTCGCCCACATGGCATCCACCACTCTTGGCCGCCGGCGTAGTCGACGCATCGGCTGTCGTATCGCCGCCGTCGGTTGGAGGTGAAGCATCGGCGGCTTCGGTTGTGACGCACTCCATGCAGTCGTACTCGATGGTGCCGGGCGGTGATCCGTCGGAATAGTCAAGACGCTTGCATTTTTTTGATGCGCAATTTCCAGCGACGGTAGACCCGGTAACCGTACAGCTATCGCCAGCCTTCTTGCCGGTACAGGCGCTCTCTTCTGGCGAAATCGTGTCTGCTATTGCGGACCCCGTGACCAACATTGCGCCCAAAAGACCGAGTGTCGAAAGGACTGTTTTCATATGTATTCCACCCCTTCATACCTCTGCATTCGACCGCTGCCTCCAAGGACAACCCGCAACGGCTGTGCCGGAGGCCGCCTCATCCACAAGCGTGCAATATCACCTCAATGGCGCATCGTGGACAACATCCAAGTGCGCCGTCTCGGCACACCCCGCGACGGCGCGATCTGGCTAAACCAAACGCCCGAGTTTGCGTTATTTTAGAAGGCAGCTACACCCAGGCCAGATGGATCGAACAACCGCAACGTCTATCGAGCTCGCCCGACTCAAGAAGCGGGTAGAGCACGCCTACCGGCAGGCATTCGACCCAGCGGATGTGCTTCCCGATCTTCATAAGTTGGAGCGAAAAGCGCCACAGGGTTCAGACACCTGGGCGTTCGCGGTCCGAAGCCTGGCTGAAATCCTTTCCGACCGTGATCCGTGGAGAGCGTCCCTTCATGCGCGCAAACTCCTGGCAGCGAGACCAACCGACGAACACGCGTGGGCTTCATTAGGGTTTGCTCAAACGTTACTCGGTCATTACCGGTACGCCGTGCGCGCGTATCGCGCCGCACTCGACATGGCGCCACGCAACCCATCGTACGCACATAACCTCGGCCATCTTCTTGACGTGGCTTTGAACAATGCACCGGCCGCTTTGCCATTTCTCAAGCTATCCGTAGATCTTGCGCCCGAGGTAATCGAGTTTCGCATGTCGTATGCGCATGGCCTTGCGAGCGCGGGAAAACGCAATCTCGCACGCAAAATCATGAAGACTCTTGAGCAAGAAGACCTCGACGCAGCGTGGCCAGAGCTCGAATCGCTAAGACGATGGATCGAAAGTGAAGATCGAACGGAAACCGACGCCCCAAGCACGAGGATTCTTCCGCATGCCCCGCCGTCGACTCCGGATGAAGTCCGAACCGCCGATTTGGAATCACTCCTCCACCGCGGACTTGCTCGCTTGCCCTTTGAAGCGCGTCAGCAGACCCGCGCGATCCAACTCATGCAAGACGCGATGCGGATGAATCCGCCTCGTACCGGGTCCGACGTAGATATGAGGGCATACGCGGCAGCAGTTGCCTTTGGAATCGCCTATGTGAATCAATCCGTTCTAACGGTGTCAGACGTGGCTGGTTCCTTTCGAGCCAATAGGTCGGCAGCGAGCGGATATTTCGATGCGATACGCGCGCGGCTTTTATTGAAGCCAGGCGATCGTCGCTACCGTTGAGCCGAAGCGCGTTCGCACACGTTCGCAGCTGCATGTAGAGCGCATACAGGTTATGCGAAGGACATGCGACGAATCTGTCTGTCCGTTCTTTTTTTCTGTGTGGGTGGCGCTGCGGCGTCCGCACAAACCACTGCTCCGGAGACGCCACATGTGGACGACCCGCTGCTCGCGCCTCCCTCGCCCCCTGCGCGCGTTTTGGGATCGTGGGAAGACGCGTACCGCTTGCTTTCGGCGCGCTCAACCCAGCTTCGGATCGCGATAGCGGAAGTGGAAAAGGCCGAGGACGCGGCACGCATTTCCCTCGCAGCGATGCTCCCGCAAATCAACGGAACCGGTACGTTCACCCATCATCTCATCACGCAATCGACGCCCATCGTCATCG
The DNA here is from genome assembly GCA_023248785.1 of Myxococcales bacterium. Taxonomy (GTDB): domain Bacteria; phylum Myxococcota_A; class Polyangia; order Polyangiales; family Polyangiaceae; genus JAHFDX01. The sequence continues at coordinate 1,916 of JAHFDX010000042.1, read as the reverse complement.
GAACGATAACCGCCACCGATCCGACGACTGGACTCACGGCAACCCTTCCGCAATTGAAGAACATTACGAGCCCACAGTCGGACTATTTCTCGGGGAACATCGCGTTTTCGCAGTCGGTGGTTCATCTTGCGAACTGGCACAACTACGGCACCGCACGCAGAAACACCGACGCCTCAAAGATCTCACTTGAAGATACGAAACGCGTCCTGATTGGCACAGCAGCGAACGCGATCGTTGCTGTGGTCACGGCAGAGCGCGTCGCCGAACTCAACCGTGTGTCATTGAGACAAGCGCTGGAACGGCACGCCATCGCAAAGCGGCGGTTTGAGCTCGGCGCGGCAAATGGACTCGATCTCGTGCGTGCCGAGCAAGACACGACCACCACGCGCACGACCCTCGTCAGTGGAGACTAATCACTCCGTCAAGCGCGTGAATCACTCGGGCTTGCGCTCGGTGTCCCCGAACAAGTCAGCATGAGCCCTTCGATCCAACTCGATTCGCTCCTGGATTCCGCGCGTCGCGTTTGTTCGCTCACCAATCGACTCGACGATCGCTCGGACATTGCGGCCGCCGACGCGAAACTTCGTGTAGCAAAACGAAGCCGCGAAAATATCACGTATCAATATGTTCCGTCATTGGCCGCCCAGTCGACCCTCACCACAACCACTGCGGACGTGGGGTCGGCGCCCAACACAACGTGGAACATTCAAGGGGTGCTCAGCGTCCCCATTTGGGATGGCGGATCGCGGTATGGCAATCAACGTTCGTACCGCGCACTCGAAACCGAAGCAGAGCAAACCCTCGAGAGCACGCGCCGATCGGCCGTTGTGCAAGTCGACCAATCTAAGCGAGGAGTCTCCGTGGCGGAGCAGTCACTCGCGATCGCAAAGACGTCGCGCGACCTCGCTTTGGAGGAAGATCGCCTCACGCGCATTGCGTTTCAAGAGGGTCGAGGCACGAGCCTCGAACTCGTCGTGGCGGCCGGAGCCTTGCGGCAGGCTGAAATTTCGCTTGTCCTCAAGGAGTTCGAGCTCATTCGCGCGCGGATTGCGCAGTTGCTCGCAATGTCGAATTGCACGTTGTGATGCTCGGCCCGCTGGGGCTTCGTGCGTGCGCACGGCTCCTTGCTTGCCGGCGCGGCACAACCTCGCTGAGTCCGCAGGGGCTTTTTGTTTGCGCTGTGGCGCTGTGCGCTGTGGCGCTGTGCGCCCGAGGAAGATCTCCGTGCTCGCAGACGGGCGGGTCCCCCCGGACTCGCCCGCCTGCTGCGCGCGGAGACCTTCCTCGGGCTATTTGGTTAGAGGGTTGGAGAGAGAATTCGTGTTTCCAAATTGAGTTCTCCCTCAGTTTCGTTGACACGCAGTTGGAGGAATCCATGCGTGTTTATCGGTATTCAGAACAACTCAAATTGGACGCCCTGGCCGGCCAAAACAGACAGGAGCATCGGACAAGTCGCGCTCGATCTAGGAGTCGAGCGCTGGACGCTGCGGGGCACCGGTACAAGAAGGCGAACAACATGGCGAGTGGGTCCAAGAAGAAAGTTCGGTCGTCCGACAAGTGGCCGGTACCGCTCGAGGAAACCGAAAGCGAAGGACTCAAGCGTCTCGAGCATGAGAATGCAACTCTTCGTAAAGAGAATGAACAACTCAAGATGGATCGGGAGATCCTAAAAAAAGCAGCGGCGCGATCAACCGGTCAGCGCAACGCTTCTTCAAAGGCATCTGCCGGAGTTCGGTAAGCCAACGTCTTCCGCGGCCGCAGGTCCTCCGTCCATTATCGACTCCTCGCTCGAGAACGACGATAAGCGCGTTCAGCCAAACGTTCGTGCCCCCAGGGAAGCCCCTGGACGAGAACATCGCGACGAAGGATGCGATCGTCATCGGATCGGTGATCGCAAGGCCAAACGTCGACAACCA
>JAHFDX010000556.1 GCA_023248785.1 Myxococcales bacterium | reverse complement strand
AAGTCTTGAAGAACTCGCTCCCTTCGCATGTGCCGCCAATGGTCTTTGTCCGTCGGGCTTCTCCTGCGTCTCGGGAAAATGCGTGGTCGGAGCGACCGACGCTTCCATGGGAGACAGCGGAAGCGATGCGACCGGCTCCGATGCGACCGGTTCACCAGACACGTCTGGAAAAGACACGTTGCAAAGTGATTCAATCTTCGACACCAGCACAGATACGTCCGACGTGACGGACACCGCTCCGCCTGACGTGAGCGACGTGAAAGACGGCCAACCGGACGGTACCGATGGATCTACCCCTGGTTTCGTTGTCACTCCGACAAGTGGCCTTCAAGTCAGTGAGTCGGGAACCACAGCGACATTTACTGTCGCGCTTCAGTCCGCGCCCGCGGCGGACGTCACCATCTCGCTATCGAGCTCCAAGATCGCCGAGGCGACCGTTTCTCCGGCGTCGCTGACGTTCACAGCAGCAAACTGGGGGACCGCAAAAACTGTCACCGTCACTGGCGTGGACGATCAGGTCTTCGACGGTACGGTCGCTTGGACGATTTCGCTCTCCGCCGCAACCAGCACAGATCCGAAATACAGCGGGGTCAAGCCTTCCGACGTTACGGGATCAACGATTGACAACGAAAAGGCAACCGTCAACGTTAGCCCAACCTCCGGCTCCACCAGAGAGACTGCGGGGACCTTTACGTTCACAATCGAGCTAAATGGTTCGCCTTCGTCCAACGTCACCGTCAATCTCACATCGTCGAATCCCGCAGAGGGAACGGTGAGTCCGTCAAGCATGATCTTCACATCGTCAAACTGGTCCACGAAGCAGACAGCTGTCGCAACCGGCGTGTATGACGGCGTCACGGACGGTAATCAGAGCTACGCAATCAATTTTTCAACGACGAGCGTCGACGCCGCATGGACCGGGCTTACCGTAACGCCCGTGTCCCTTACGAACATCGACGCGGCACCGATCGTGCGCGTGACGAAGACCGGGACGGAAGCGAACGGCCATACGGGCGGCATAAGCCCAACCACTTCCGTCCTCCTCGGAGCGCCCAGCCTGACAACTGATGGGGCGAGAGTGATATTCTCCACCGAGGCGAGCAACTTCTCCACGAACGACAACAATGGCGTCGCAGACGTCTACAGCTGGGACCGCGCGACAGCCGACACGATGATTTTTTCGGGAAGCATGGGCGGAGGTGCGTTCAACGCTGCAAGCTTCAACCCGATCGCCTCGGCCGCAGACGGCCGCTACTCCCTGTGGCAGACACGAGCGTCATCGAGCATACCCGCTTTCTCGTCCAAGAGAGCTTTGCGGGAACAATGTGGCAGCTCTCCACGAGTACAAGCTGCCTTCCGTACGACATGAGCAGCGATGGTGTCTACAGCGTCTTTTCCGAACCGGGCGGAGGCACCACGGTCAAACGATTCGACCGAAACAGTTCGTCCTCCACAACGGTTACGTCGGGGGCAAGCATTCAATCGGCATCCCTCAGCAACGACGGACACTACGTAGCCGTCGTCACGAACTCAGCGATTGCCGCAGACGACACGAACGGCGCGTTTGACCTTTACCTCTTTGACATGACGACAAGTTCGTCAACGCGCGTCAGCTTGACCAATACGTCCGCCCAATTGCCCGCAGGAGTCACCACCGGTGCCATCTCGGCGGACGGAAACCACCTCGTGTTCACAACCCGAAACGCCGCCCATCCTTCCGACACCGACACGGACGAAGACGTGTACATCGTAAGTCGCACTGCGGGGGCGAGCTCGGTAACTCTCGTGTCGAACATGGCGACGGGCGGCGTAGCCGGCTACAGCGACACCTCGACCAATGGCACGTATGTGGTATTTGAATTCACCCCAACGAATTCCGACAAGCAGGTATGGTGCTACGATCGCACGACAGGTGTCGCCACAAGCCAGCACCTGACGTATAATAATGGAATCCCAAATGGCGCCACGGAATATCCCGCCATCTCGGGCGACGGTCAGTGGATTGCGTTTGTGGGACGGGCAACCAACCTCGTTGCGAACGACACCAACGGCAAGTACGACATCTTTCTCATGCCCCGACGCTATTAGCGTATTTTTGCGCTGGGGTGCTCGGGCGTTCCTTCTTGCGTTGTGCAGCTGCGCCCCACCGACATCAAACGATCCCGCGCGCGCCATCGAAGTGCTCGTGTCGACAGACGTCGAAATTCTCGACCCGCGCTACTCGACGGACGTCGTCAGCTTGCGCGCCACCCGACTGATCCACGCGGGCCTTTCGAGGCTTGACTCGGAAACGCTCGAACCTATTCCGTACGCCGCCGAATCGTGGTCTTGGGAATCGCCTCGGTCACTGCGCGTGAAGCTGCGCACGGACCTTTTGTTTCACTCAGGCAAGCCGTTTGATGCCGACGACGTGGTAGCGACGTTCGACGCCTTTGCTTCGCCAGAGGTTGCATCACGGCATGCAGGCGTTGTCGAGCCCCTTCTGCGCGTCATCAAAAACGATACTCATGATGTTACGTTTATCCTCAAGCGCGACCACGCAACGCTCCTCACCGATCTCGAGGTGCCGATCCTTCGCCGGGATCAAGCATTTTCCGCACCTGCGCCCAATGGCTCCCTCGATGGGCTCGGCCCATATCGTCTTCTTCGCCGCACTGCAGGTGCAGTCGTTCTCGAGCCGTCAGACACGCGAATCCTTCCGAAGGCTCGCCATTCGGTTGTGCTTCGTACCGTGCACGATGAAAACGCACGCGCCCTTCGAATGTTCTCGGGACGCGCCGACGTTTCCGAAGACCAACTTTCGCCAGCATTGCTTCCAGCCTTGAACCGCGAGGCTTCTCTTGTGGTGCGAAAGGCTCACGCCGCATCGCTCACCTATCTGGCTGTGAACTGGCACCATCCGGCACTCTCGAACGTGCATGCGCGCGCTGCCATCGCGCGGTCAGTCGATCGAATGCGATTTACTACGCATGTCTTTTCGGAGACGGCCGTTCCCGCGCTTTCCGCACTTCCTTTGCTGTTCGCCGATCCACCCGGAGAGCCCCTTCGCTTCCATTCAACTTTTGCGTTATCGGAACGAGCGGAGGCAGAACGCGAAGGGGTGCGCTGGAATGTGCCCATTGAACTGCTCGTCTCGCCCGATCGATTTCGTGTAACGCTTGGGCGTCTTTTGGTGAGCGATTGGCAACGCGTCGGCATTGCAGCGGAACTTCAACCGATGGAGTTTGGCTCACTTGTACAGCGCTTGACTCGAGGCGACTTTGCGCTCGCG
>JAHFDX010000555.1 GCA_023248785.1 Myxococcales bacterium | reverse complement strand
TCAGGTGCCGAGCTCGGAATGATGACGCCGCAGGGAATCGCATTTTACAAATTGAACGGCACGTCGCTCACAGCGTTAACGACACCACTTCTTAACTATCATTTTGTCACGGGCCGCAAAGACAAAGACGGCGGACTCACACACGCCGCGTTTGGTACCGGTCTAGTTCGCACTGGGAAGAATTTCGTCATTGGAGTGCCCGTACTTGGAGCTCCGTACGAAACCCTCACGGGTGGAGCAGGGTTTCGCGAAGTTGCACTGGCCGGAGTCAGTGGCGGAGCGCTTTCCATCGGCGCCGTATACAAGCCTCAGCGCGGACGCGTTTCAAGCGCATTCCACACGAGTCCGCTCTCGCGTCCCTACGATCAGCTCGCGTTCGGAACATCAGCGGGTACATTTGACGTTCTCGATTCGGCATTTGCCGTAACGAACGGTGCAACGTCTAGCGGAACTCCGCCAAGCGGCGCGTACGTGGGGGCGAACGCAAACGCAATCGGGTATATCGTTTCGTCCGACAGTACGGGTCCCTTTGTTGCAGCTCCCGGGACCATGGACGGCCTTGCGGTAACCGACGCAAGACAGGCGTCGCTCGTCGTGCCGCCAACCGTGCGATGGAACGCAGAGGATTCCAACGCTTCGATTATGGACCTGGGCGGATCCCTCGGTCGTACCATGGTGACCATTGCCGGAAAGGAAATGATCGCGCGAAGTACGGGCGATGGAAAAGTGCTTCGACGCGTCACTGTCGGCGCCAGTCAACTCCGAGCCCACCACGTTCCTCTTCCAATGCGAACACAGTCGGGAACGCTCGCTGTTTGGGATGCCGAGCCGACCGTTGGGTCCATCGTTCAAACCGGCGTTGACCTCGAAAAATCGACCATTGCCTTTTCCTCGCCGGCACAGAATTACGGTGGCTACCACGCATCAGGCGTGGCCGATCTCGACAGAGACAATATTGACGAGTGGTACTCGGTCACCTCGCTGGGTCTTCACGAGCGAGACGGGGTCGGAGCGCTGAAAACGCGCGCACAATTTACGACCGGATACTCACTACCGCTCGCGGCCGAATTTACAGGTCCTGGCAAGATGGAACTTCTTCTTCAGTCGGGTGGCTCAATCCAGCTGGCGAACAGCGATCGTTCCCTCGGATGGACCGTCGATCCGCCAGAGTCGATGAACGTGATGTACGGCACGCGCGTGGTTTGTGGCGCGGACGCGTACTTTCTGACTCCCGCATTCCAATCGCCCACCCTTCGTTGGTATGACGGGAAAACGGGGGCGCTTTTGCGCGAGCGATCACTTGCTGCAGGTGTCGTGTTTCCAACGCGACAAGACGCTGTCGTCGCACAGGTTCAGATAGGCGACCTCGGGCCTTTAACTGCTGTGTCGGATCTAGATTCGACGGGTCCAGCGGTCTTGGCGGGATCCACGGATGGTTTTCTTTACGCCGTCGGTGCATGCGATGGATCGCTCCGGTGGTCGGTGACGCTTGGAGGAGGGGTGTTAGAGCCGATTGTTGCGGACACTGACGGCGATGGACGCGACGAAATCGTTGTCGCATCGACTGACGGATGGATCCATGCACTTGGACAATCTCGATGCAAGGCGCCCGACAATGTCCTCGTCAATGCAAGCTCGTCGACCCCGCAACGCGTGGGCATCGATACAACTGTGACAGTCACGTGGACTCCTGTTGAGGACGCGGCAAGTTATGAGGTCGCGCTCTTGAGTCCGAATGGGCAGGCGCTCTTTTCGCCACCATTCCGTGCGGTCTCTGGAACTTCATACGTTGTCGATCTCTCGACTGCACTTGCCGAACGTAGTTACCGAGTCGCCGTACGCGCAATCATGAAGACGGGCGGTTCATGTGCCGAGGCGTTCTCTCCAACGTTCGTTATTGCTGACGATCTTCCCCCAACCGTAACGGCAACGGGAATGCGCACATCCGATGGACACGCGCGCATCACATTTCAGGCGGCGGACAATGTGGCGCTCGACCATTACGCGATTCGCTTGCGGGAGTCAGGCCAGGATGGGCCCTACGTTGCCGAGGGTGCGCTCAGCGGAAAGGCACAAACCGTGTCGAAAGAAATCTCGCTTTCGTACCTAACCGAGTTGGGCGGTGACGTTGTTGTGGAAGTCGTAGATTCGGCGAATTTGACTTCGTCGGCTACGGTTGCACTTCCTCCAGCTGCGGCTGACCGGCCATCGCCGTCTGAAGATTGTGGATGCAGAACAGCGCGTCGCGAATCGCGCACATTCTCCTTTGCGAGCATCGCCACCGCAGCAGGCGCACTCTTGCTTCGACGACGACGTCGTCAACGCATCTATCGCGTGGAATTCGTAAACAACTAAAGTCCTTCGCGTGGCATCAGCGATGGCGTTATCGGCGGCGACCAACGCATCTGTTGCGAACCCGTCAAGTCAACAATGCGAATCGTTGCGAGCACCCGCAAGGCGACGTACGCGGGATCGATTTCAAACCATCGCGCAGCAAAGTTGGGGCTCTGCCCAAATTTGTGGTGGTTGTTTTGGAAAAGCTCTCCCATCGTCAGGACGTCGAATGGCAGTGTGTTTCGCGAATCATCACTGCTCTTGAAATTTCGGTATCCGAGCTTATGCCCGAAGTAGTTGACGATCGCCCCGTGAATGGGACCCATCATCCAATGAATCGGTAAGAGCAAGAATTGCCAGTAGCTCGTTGCAAACGCCATGTAGAAAAGCGTGTAGGCGACCCCCCATCCGATCGGCCACGCCCAACCTTCTTGCGTGCGGTCGATGAGGGGCCAGCTGGGATAGCGGCCATCGTCGAAGCGCGGTTCCACGTCGAACTTCCCGCGCTTGATAGCTCCGTAGATCCGTGCCGTTTTCATCATCATCTTGAACAGGTTCGGCTCTTGAACGGGCGAATGCGGATCCCGTTCGGTATCGCTATAGGCGTGATGCATCCGATGCATGATGGCGTATGCCCGCGGTGACAAGTAACTCGACCCATTTGTCAGCCATGTGAGCAAGTGAAACACGCGCTCCCATGATTTGGACATCGTGTATTGCCCGTGGGCGCCATACCGATGCAGGTACACGCTCTGAAAAAAGACCGAAGCCTGCCAATGAATCACCAGGAAGATCCAGATCGCCACCTACAAAGAATACGACTCGGGTGCGGCCGACACGTTCATCGTTCCGTCACTGACTCACCGCTCGTGTCACGAACGCGTCAGTGACCGTGACGCGCGTCCGCGAGTGAATTTAGCGCGTTGCAAGGAAGTAGGC
>JAHFDX010000554.1 GCA_023248785.1 Myxococcales bacterium | reverse complement strand
CTGGTCGATGATGCGGCTACTTATGTAGGGACCGCCCCTACAATCGAAGAAGATGGCGTCGACGGCCCGCTCATGCGGCGAGAGGCGCGAGCGATCCTCGACTCTATCCTCGATCAGTTGGGTCCAGAGCTTCGCGAAGTATTTGTGCTGTACGAGCTTGAAGAGCTGCCCACGGCCGAGATTGCGTCGCTTGTGGGAATCCCTGTAGGAACGGTCGCGTCACGTCTGCGACGCGCGCGAGAGGAAGTAGAGAGCCAACTCCGGCGCTTGCGGTCGCGTTCGCATGGGGGCATGCCATGAAAGATCCTGTCCGGCTGCTCGAGTCACTCGATGATGAGCTCGCGCTTCAAGTGCTTGCATCCGCAAAAAGTGATGCCCCGAGTGACGAATCGCGCGCTGCGTTGTTCGCTGCGCTTGGAGTCGCAACGCTTCCCCTCGTGCCTGAGGCACCTACGCCGACATTGTCGGCCATAGCTCAAGCGCCAACTTCGGCTTGGTGGGTACCCCTTGCAAAATGGGCGGCGGTTGTCGGTGTGGGAATTGGGGCAGTCGTCTTTGTGATGCGATGGGGCACGCCCAAGCCGTACGTCGCGCAAAGTCGATTGGTTGTGAACCCACTCGCTAAGCCGATGCCGGAAGCAGTACCCGTTGCGGCATCACCCATCGTGCCTGTCACAGTCGAAGCGACCGTGGTCGAAGAAGAAGTGAAGGCCCTGCCTCATCCGGTCGCGGTGAAGCGAAACGAAGTGCCCATGGCAAAGAGTCCTCCGGTAGTTGCGAATGAAAAGGGTTCAGATGAGCCAAAAACATCGAACGCCGCGGCTCTACGTGAGGAGCTCGACCTGCTCGAGCAGGCAGACCGCGCGTCGCAAGGTGGCAGGCCCGACGAAGCGCTCGAGCGCATGAAGACGTACGACAAGAAGTTCAAGAGCGGCGCGCTCGCAGTCGAGGCCAAGGTGATTGCTGTCGAATCGCTGTCGAAAAAAGGCGACAAAAAAGCGGCGGAGCAAGCGCTACGCCAACTTAAGGCGATGGGCCCATCTTTACAGCACGTCGAACGCGCCGAGCGCGCTCTGAGCGGGGGGAAGTGATTGACGTGTTTCGCGTGAGGTCATGGTTTCGCCGGTCCGCCCTGGGAGCGTTCGCACTTCTGCTTGCGTGTTCGGAGGGGTTGGTCACGCTCGGATCGGGTCCCATCGAAGAGCAGCCAGATTGTAACGCGAATGGTACATGCTTGGTTCCGGTTGACGCACACGTCTCAGATACCGGCCGAGTGCTGTCGGACGCCGGCGACGCCCGCGAAGCAGATGCACCTCCAGCGACACCTGCCTTGCTCTACGCAGGCCTTTCGAACGTGCAGCGGCTATTTGTAACTAATGGTGACGTGTTTGTCACCGAGAGGGAGACAACGTATTACGCCCCCGACGGAGGTTCGGCCTCGCCGGGTCTATCGCAACTCTTGCGTTTTTCGTCTAGCCAGGGATTTTCACGTGAGCGCATCGACTCGCGGCAAGAAAATACGGAGGTTGCGATCTACGGAAATCGCCTCGTGCTCTCAACGACGAGCAACGTGTATCTGTTTTCGACGCAGGCCCAGCCCATTGATCCAGTCAAGCTAATCCCCGATGTCCTCTCTACAGCGAAGGTTGTAGACACCTCCCAGGTCGCAATCGATCAGACCAACGTGTACCTCACGCGCGAAGACGACTCGACGCACGTGTCGCTCTTTGCATCGCCCTATTCGCCGTTCAGTTTTTCGCCCGTCTCGACCCTCGCGGTGTCGAGCGCGGGGAAAACGGTGGTGGCAAGCGGTGGAACGTTGTTCGTTGCTGTCGATGGGGGGATCCGAGCCATTGATGCAACCACGCGCATCGAGCGTACGGTTACAACCAATGCGAATGTACCGTTCGGTCGGTTGGTTGCGCTCGGGTCCGACCTTCTTTGGCCTGATAACGACACACTGTATGCAGTCGGGCAGGCTGGAGCGAACCCCTATGGGGTGGCCACCTTTCCGGGCTCAACCATTGTGGGCCTAGCCGCTGCGCAAGCACACATGGCAGTGCTTACGCAGTCCGGATCAACTCGAAGCCTCGTGCAGATCGACCGCGCAAAATCCAGCTCAACCACGCTTGTTTCGGGGTTGTCACTCTTGGCGTTTCTCGCCGTAGACGACGTGTATGCGTACTGGGTCGATGGTACGCCCGGTCGGCTCTATCGCATTCCGCTCGAGTAAGCTCTTCGCCTACGATGACTCCGTCTTAACCGCGCGTCGATAAGTGCCGGGTATTCGTGCGTGGTTGTCGTTGCAGATACACTGAGGTTGATGGGGAGCTCTTTGTCGTCCGTACGCGCTGCGTTCGCGTTTGCAGGGTCTCTCGTCGTGGTCATCAGCGCATCGTGCACCGGTGACATCGGTACCGCGGCATCTTCGCGCAACGGCGATGTGGACGGAGGAACGTTGCCCCCCGTGAACCTTCCGGTGGCGAAGCCGGGTGAAGTGGGTGTCAACGCGATCATGTTTGTGACGCAAGTTCCACTCGAGACTGGTTTCGGTGGCGTGGCAGGTGTGTTCGGCAATCACCTCACTACGATGAAGTACGCCGCGCGCGGTGGTGACTTGTGGATACGGTACCCCGACGGCGCCCTGCGCAATCTGACAGAAGAGGCAGGTTACGGAAACGCAGGATTCCAAGGGGAGAAGGCCATCGCTGTTCGGCAACCTTCGCCGCATTGGGGTGGGACCAAAGCGGTATTCAGTATGGTCGTGGGCGCGCCGACGCAGCAGTACAAGAGCGTCGACGTGTATTGGCAGCTCTACGAAGTGACGGGTCTCGCGCAGGGAGACAAGGCGGTCATTTCGAAAATTCCGAAGCAGCCTGAGAACTACAACAACGTGAGCCCCTTCTACGGAACCGACGATCGCATCATCTTTACGTCTGACAGGCCAAGGTCGGGTGAACGGCATCTCTATCCGCAACTCGACGAGTACGAGGAGTATCCGACGAACACCGGCCTCATCAGCCTCGATACGGCGACGGGGGATCTGAAGATTCTCGATCACGCACCGTCGGGGGACTTTTATCCGTCGCTCGACAGCTTTGGTCGTGTTGTCTTTTCTCGATGGGATCACCTCACGCGTGATCAACAGAACGATCACACGGGCAACACCTACGGTTGCTTCAACTATGACAGTGAAAGCCCAAGTTCAAAGAAGACCACCGGGCGCGACGAGGTGTTTCCGGAGCCCCGCGAAGAGCGCACCGACTTGCTCGCGGG
>JAHFDX010000553.1 GCA_023248785.1 Myxococcales bacterium | reverse complement strand
AAGGGGCAGATGTCCTCGAGTGCTCAGCCGATGGAAGCACGCGTTCGGTCGTAAAAACATGTGATGTCGCCGCCGGAGAACTCTGCGTCGATGGCACGTGCGCAAACCTGTGTGCACGCGCGGAAGCAAGCCGCTCGAACGTTGGCTGTGAGTATTGGGCCGTCGATTTGGACAATGCCAATGTTGGACCCGGGCTGAACGCTGCCGCGCAACAGTTTGCGGTTGTCGTGTCAAATCCCGGTGCGTCACTCGCATCTGACGTCACCATCGAACAAGACGACAGTCTTCCGGGCGAAACCCCGAAGGTCCGCGTGGTCGCCCAAGCGCGTGTCCTTCCCCAGGCGCTCGAAGTGTTCAAACTTGGGCCTCGAGAGATCGATGGATCACCCGAAGGTACATTTGACACGGGAACCGGAACCGCATTGACGCGTGCAGCGTATCGAATTCGTGCGACGGCGCCGATCGTTGCGTATCAATTTAATCCACTCGAAAACGCGAACGTCTTTTCGAACGACGCCTCGCAACTGCTTCCAACGACCGCGCTCCTTGGAAGCGAGAAACGCAGCTATGTCGTCGCCGGTTGGCCGCAAACAATTGCAACGAGCACGATCCCTAGCCAAAATTTTGGGCAAGACCTCCGCGCGTTCGTCACGCTCGTTGGAACACACGACGGGACCTCCGTAACCATTAAGCCCACCGCGCGCGTGATCTCAGGCGGACCGTTTCCAGATGGGCTCGAGATTGGTCAAGAGGCGACCGTCACGCTCAATACATTCGACGTGCCCAACCTGGAATCCGGCGCGTTTAATGCGGACTTTACAGGCACGCTCATCGATGCCGACAAAGCCGTCGCTGTGTTTACTGGAAGCGAGGCTTCCGACGCGCCGTTCTTTGGTTCGCTTTCCGAGCGTTTTTGCTGCGCCGATCATCTCGAAGAACAGAACTCTCCTATTCGAACAGCCGGAAGTCAGTACGTCCTTGCGCGTATGCCGAATCGCAGTCGCGCCGTCATCGCCGCCGGTGCGCGCATTGGAGCGACGGACGAACCCGAGTACTTTCGCATCGTTACAACACGACCCGGGATGACGCAAATCACGACAACGCTGCCCCCACCATGGCACTCGTTCGCATTGACCGGCGAGGGGCAATTCGTCACCATCACTGTGCGAACAGATGTCGAGGTGAGTGCCTCGCAAGCGGTCATTGTCGCCGATGTTCAGGCAAGCCAAGACGCCGCGGGAGTTCCGCGAGGCGTTCCTGGCGGTGACCCCAGCCTGACCTACGTGCCTCCGGTGGAACAGTGGCGCAACGAATACGTTCTTCTCACGCCCGATAAATACTCTTTCGATTTTCTCGTTATTACAGCCCCGAACGAGGCGGCCGTTTACCTTGACGGACTCTTGCTCACGAAGGAGCGGTGTGAAGTCGCCTCGGGTGATGGCCTCACAGACGCGCAACGTGGAAACATGCCGCCAGCCCATCTCATCTATCGCTGCCAACTTTCTTTTCCCGTGATCGATCCCAACGGTACCTGGCCCACGAATGTTACCGCGGGACGACAAGATGACGGAGTGCATCGGATCGTGTCCGATCGCGCGGTCGGCGTCGTGGTGTACGGATTCGATTCGTTCGTGAGCTATGCGTACGCAGGCGGAACCGATTTGCGCGAGATCAATGTGCGGTAGACGTTAATGGACGATCGTAGGTAGGGGTTCATCGACGGGGACGGGACCTACGGGCCATGGTTCGAGAAGCGGGACCGGAGCCTTCGGACCGGACTGACGGATCATGCGTGCACATTCGTCGAGTGAAAGACGACGCGGTCCGAACGCGGACGCATCGGACGCATCGGAGTCCATGAGCTGCGAAGGTGTGTCGAGCCCGTAGTCGTCTGGATGGCCCGGCATGTCGAGGAGCACATGACCGAGTTCGTGAGCCAATGTGTGGCTGCTGCGGCGCGAGCGCACGCCACCGCGATCGACCAACACCATGCCGCGAAGACTCGATCGATCACTCGCAATGAACGATTCTCCAATGCGACCTCCGCCGGCAAATTGGGGCACCACGACGACCTCAATCGTGCGTGGGTCACCGTCGTCAAGCGCCTTGAGTAACGCGCGTTCCTCGAGCGTGCCTGTCATTGCATCGACATCGCTAAAATGATCGAGGCCATCGAGCAAGTCGACTGCGCCTATCTGGATACCCATCGTAGGATCGCTGCAAAGCGGCGCATCGTGCGTTGTTTCTACTATGGCCGCTTGTCCATCCTTACGCTGCACCAGAACGTCAACGCTCGCGTTTGCTGCGGCGGCCATTCGCGCATTCGGCGACAGCGTGACCACAAACCCTTCCTTTTCAATCGTCATCCCAATTCGGTGGGCGACATCGGAAGGCAACGACCCGAACGAGATGGGCACGTCGATGCGACGTTGATCGATCAAGGCAACGAAATGTCCTCCCGACGCATGCGCGCCACTCGCATCACCCACTGCAATCATGTGTGGCTGTGGAGGGTCGACCACCTTAACGTCGAGCGTCCGCGGATCGCCAAAGGAAACTCCGCATTGCGCCCAAATAGCAGCTGCCGCGGCCATCTCCGCACGAAACGCGACGACCGCTCCGGCATCCGTTGCGCCAATTGCGGGCACTCCGCCGCGCTGTGCACGGACGACGATGGGGCGAACATGCGCGCGCAATCGTTCAACCGGCCCGGCAGGTGTTGCGCGCGGACCGAGTACGCGAACGATCTGTCTTACGCCGTCGCCCAGGCGCACGACGATGGCTCCACCGAGCTCGGCCTTCAGAGCTCGACCTTCAACAAATGAGTGACTGCGATCCACATCGTCAATCGACAGACGCAACGGAAACGTTTCCTTACAAAGCATGCGGGAACACGCGACCGGTTGCAGTGGGACTCGGCGCAACACGTCTACTCGCTGCCCAAACCAAGTAATGGACTCTAGCGTTACCTCCGACGGAAGTTCCGAAGCACCCTGAAGCAGTACGCGAACCTCCTCGTTGTCGACGGCCCTGGCAACCTCGGCGACGGGTGTTGGGGGCAACCGAGCGATTGTAACTCTTGATGTTCCAAAACTCTCGCGCCTGCCCGTCGCGGTAACAATGGACGCCTCGTTGACATGAAGCGGTATTCGCTTCTCCTTTCGAGCATGCTTGCTTACGAGCGTTGCGTTGCAAGCGTGAATACCTTGCAAATACACCACGCCACCCGGAACGCGGTTCCACGGGAATGGCTTGTCTTCGACCACCAAGCGAGCACA
>JAHFDX010000552.1 GCA_023248785.1 Myxococcales bacterium | reverse complement strand
CCTTGGACACGAGCCGCGTTCCAGATCCATGGGACGGCTGCACCCAACCGAAGGTGCGAGGCGGGGGCTGTGCGCTCGAGGGCTTAACCTGCGTTGTTACTTGCTTCGTCGGTGTGGGGATTTCCTTTGGTATGATGAGCGGAACATTCGTCACTGCGGCAGTTACTTGTTCGGCAGGACTCGTCAAGGGGGGTTCAATGACCGCGGAAGCGATTGTCGCAGCCGGCCCTGGCTGTTGCCGCCACCCAACGACAACTCCTTTAAGCGCAGCCACCAGACCAAAGCCAGCAACAGCCGCAAGCACGGCGCTCACGCCAAGTTGAACCCGGCGCTTTCGTGCCGAACGGAGCTCAGTTGCCGAGGAGCGCGAGACGGCGAGCGAATCAGAAGAATCGATTGGCAACTCAATGCGCTCGGTAGGCTGAAGCGGGAGCTGAGGTTCCAGGTCGAGCGTCGGCGAAACCGCTACGGGAGAAGGCATAGGAGTAAGCGACTCGACGCGCGGATCCACGCGCCTTCGAGGTGCAACGTACTCCTCGACAACAGGATTGGATCGCTCGTCCTTGCGGAGCTCAATGCGCGCAAGTCGCTGGGTGGACCCAGGCTCGGGTGGAAATTCGTTCGGCACTTCCTTCTGCAGCAGCGCCTTCGCATCAACAAGGAGCCCGCTCGCGTGGAGTTCGCTAATCGCCGTCAACGTTTCAAATTCTTCAAGCGGTGACGCCTCAATCACCTCCTTGAAGGTCTTCGACCCGTCGAACAACTTAATCAGCGGACCCAGTTCGTCTGGGATGTCCGCTAACCTCTCAACGAGTCGGGCGCTGTCCACACGTAAACGTGCTTCCTCTAGCAGAGGTAATCGCGCATGGATTTTCCTTGCCAGCATCATTCGCACGCGGACTGTCAACTCGCGGGCGTACGCTGATTTCGGCACCACCTCGTCCGCGCCTGCTTCCAACGCGGCCAAACGTTCGACCGAGCGAGCGGTATCCGCGAACGCGAGAATCGGAATGTCTTGATAGGCGGGACGCGCCTTCATCGTACGAATCAAGAGCACACATCCGCGATAGGGAAGCTGTACGTCGACCAAGACGAGCGCCGGCATCTGGGCGTCGAGTGCACGAAGGGCCTCGTCCAGCGAACACACCGCTACCACGACAAAGCCAGCTCGACGCAGACTTGCGTCGAACGTCGCTGTGTTCTCAGAGTCGCTGTCGACGAGCAGGATCAGCGGAGCATTCAAGCGGTCTTTTTAGCATGAGAGGGTCACGTAAGCCCTGTCAAGGAACCGAACTCCGGAACATCGTACATTGCACGACTATTTCTTACGCAAGAAAGGATCGTCCGGATCTGCATTTGGAGTGGGAGGGTTCACTCGAGGTGGTGGATAAGGTAGGGGTACCGAGTCTTCCACGGTCGGTGTTTTGGGCGAAGGAGGGGGAAAATAGGTCGCCCTCGTTTTGGTACCCGCGGACGGCACCGGTGTGAGATCAACACTCACCTCGGCGGCAGAATCTGCATTGAGGACAATCTGTCGCTCGGCAAAGCCCGCCGCGCGGACGGAAACGCGCGCTTCCGATCCCTCAATTGTAACATCAGATGGCACTTTTCCGACGAGCGAGCCGTTTCGATAGACTTCCGCACCGGCAACCCTCGATGTCAAGCGCACCTGCTTCGCTACTACAACAGCGGGCGGGGGTATCGCAGGAACGACCGTCGAAATCGACGCCGATGCCTCGGCTCGATCATTCACGGCAGGTGACGAATCACTCAGCTTCGCTACTACAACGGCAATCGATCCGCCGATTACGAGCGAGATCATAGCAATCAAACCGATCGATCGACGTCGCGTACGAAGCACACTTCGGCGGATCGCCACGACCTCATCGCCAGGAGGAAACTCAATGGAGTCGGCGATAGAGGCAACTTCGCCCCGTGGGCCGCCGCCTGATCCACGAATGCGCATCGCGCCTTCGTTCCACTCCACCACCTGTGAAATGGCGTTTCGGAGTTCCCCCATCGACTGGAAACGATCCTCCGATTTCTTTTCGAGGCACTTCAAGGTGATGTCCTCAAGAGGGCCGAGGTTGCGCGCCGCTTCGCACACCATCGAGGGTGGCGTGGGCTGCGCGACAAGATGTTTCGTAAGAACCCCCATGTACGTGTCCGCCTCGAACGGCACACGTCCCGTGAACATCTGGTAGAGGATGATGCCAAGCGAATAGATGTCGGACCGATGATCCACCGGCTGTCCACACGCTTGCTCCGGCGACATGTAATGAGGCGTCCCGAAGACGACGCCAGTCTTGGTCAACCGACTCGCCCCAAGCACCCTCGCAGCGCCAAAATCGACCACGCGCAAGCGATCGTCATCACCCGTACGCGGTAAGAAAATATTGTCTGGCTTCAGATCGCGATGGACAATCCCCATCGCATGCGCGGCTTCGAGCGCTGCAGCCACGGCGAGCGTGATCTTCACGGCGCGACTGGATGGAAACTCGCCCCCCAACTTGATGAGCGCACCCAGCGTATCGCCGTCGAGATACTCCATAACAAAGTAAGGCGCGCCCGAAGGGAGCTCGCCGAAGTCGGTGATAGCGACAATATTGGGATGGGCAATACTTGCCGTGGCCTTCGCCTCTTGAATGAACCGCGCACATAGCGTGGGGTCGCGCGCGATATTCGCGCGCATCACTTTCATCGCAAGCATGCGGTTGATCAGCTGATGATTGACCGCGTAAACGCGACCCATGCCGCCTTCGCCAATGACCCGCTCGACCAAGTACCGCTCCGCCACAACCGTACCCACCAACGCATCGGCGAGCTTCGGCTGCTCGACTGGCTCGAGACGATTGCCGTCAAATGGGCAAAATACGGCCGTCCCATTCACACAATATCCGCACTCCCTACAACGCGCGGCTCGTTGCGGGAGCACGAGGGTATGAGTCATAGGTTCGAAGATCCGTCCAATCCTGCATCGAGTGGCAAGCACTCACCGTCCTTGCAGCGAAGCTCCTCTTCACAATCGCGATCGCGAGTGCACGGGGCGTGAATGCCCTTGTCGGTTGTCTTCACGCCGCCACAGCTGGAGTCGTCCGCCCCTAACACAAACGTCAGCACAAAAGGTAGAACTGCTCGAGGCACCGTTGGCAGCGGGGACACAACCACGAGTGTATCACCCGTTTTACTGCTTACTGCGCCGAAACAACTGGCCCGGCCGGGGTCCCGCAACTTGCGCAGAACTTTGTCCCTTGGGCCAATTCGGTACCGCACGAGGT
>JAHFDX010000551.1 GCA_023248785.1 Myxococcales bacterium | reverse complement strand
CGTGGCTCGCGCGAACGATTGTTGAGGCGCTTGGCGGCGAGCTGCGTTTTATGCGCAAATCATCAACAATCGTGTTCGAGATGCGCTTTTCAGGACAGAGTGGAGAAACGAACTTCGGCGCATAAGAGCTTGCACTTCCTGATGACATGGCAATTCTTGTGCGCATGCCTCGTGCCTACGTTCTCGTGGTCGACGATGAACCCGTCATCCTTACGACGCTTCAGCGCGCTCTTTCGTTGGAGGGCTATCACGTCGACATCGCCGGCGGCGTGAAGATCGCCGAAGAGAAATTCCGCAAACGAAGTTACGATATCTGCCTCTTTGACGTGATGTTGCCAGACGGTGATGGGCTCGAACTTCTAAGGCGCCTTCGAGCCGCTCATGTGGAAGTTCCGGTCATCATGATGAGCGGACACGCCACGATCGATTTAGCGGTTTCTGCGACACGTTTGGGTGCTCTGCAGTTTCTTGAAAAACCCATCAACACGGACGCTCTCCTTCTCACCCTAGAGACCGCCCTGCGTCTCGATCGCGCAGAAACTGAGGCGCGCTCGCTAAGGGGGTCGACGAGCGAACTCGTTGGACAAAGCGCGGTGATGAAGCGACTCCTCGATCAAGTAACGCGCGCGGCCAACAGCCAGGCAAATGTTCTTATCTCCGGCGAGCGAGGCACAGGGAAAGAGCTCGTTTCTCGTCTCATTGCCGAACGCTCGCCTCGCTGCAAGGGCCCATTCGAGAAACTCAACTGCGCAGCGGTACCAAGCGAACTCATCGAAAGCGAACTCTTCGGGCACGAAGCAGGGGCCTTCACCGGAGCAACGAAGCAACGTCGCGGAAAATTCGAGCGCGCAAGTGGCGGCACGCTCTTTCTCGATGAAGTCGGCGATATGCCGGTTGCTATGCAGGCAAAGTTGCTTCGGGTCCTTCAGGAGCGCGAGATCGAGCGCGTAGGTGGGAACGACACGGTTAAGGTTGACGTGCGTGTCGTTGCAGCAACCAATCGCGACCTTGTTGCAGGTGCCCTGCGCGGGGAATTTCGAGCAGATCTCTTCGATCGGCTGAACGTCATCCCCTTATCGATCCCGCCGTTACGTGCACGACGCGAGGACATTCCCGAGCTTGCGCGACATCTCCTTGCCATCTCCGTTGCCGCAAACGATCGTCCCACCAAACACTTTCATCCGAGCTCGGTCGAACGCCTGATGTCGTATGACTATCCTGGCAACGTGCGCGAGCTTCGCAATCTGATCGATCGCCTGGTGATTCTCACCGTGGATGATGAGATTCGCGCCGGTGACGTTGAGGCTTCGCTGCCCTCGCAGTTTGCGCATGCAGCGCAGGGTCATGATTCTTTGTACCAACCAGGAGTGAGCTTTCGCGAGCTCGTGGAGCATGCCGAGCGACGTATCCTGCAAGAGGCGCTCGCTCACCACGGTGGCCAAATGGCAAAGGCGGCCCGTGCACTCGACCTGGAGCGTAGTCACTTATACAAGAAGGCCCGCGCATTGGGACTACGTGACAAAACGGCCGGACCAGAGGACGATGAAGGCTGAGATGACTTGCGCTCTTCAAAAGATGAGCCACGCTTGAAGCAGCCATCAATGCGACATAGCCGCACAACCTTCCTTGGCGCTGCCCTCGCAGTGACGATGGGCGCGCATGCTGCGCAAGCGTCAGCCATGGAGTCGACGTTCCTTCGCGCAAAGCCCGTGGAGCGCGATGTGCTCGACCTGCCCGGACTTAGGATCCCGCCCATCGAGTCCCAGAGCGACGTTGAGCTCGCGCCCACCGAAGAGACGGCGCCTCTTGCCACAAGTTCGTGCGATCCGTACTTCGGCTTCCGCCTCACACTCCGCGAGGACGAAGAGCCGGCTCATCCCTTGCGTGCTTGGGTTTCGTTTCCGTCGATTGTCCACAACGCGCATGTCGACAAACTTGGGCGATTTGTCGAATACGATCTCGCACCTCGGCGTGAAGAGCGCCCGGAGTATTACGACGCGTACGTTTATCCGGTGACGCCCCTTGAAGGCTGGGGCGCTGTCGCATCTGGATTTGATCTCGATCTCGAGGATCACTCCCAACGCCGCGGAAAAATGAACGCCGTCGGCCATGGTGGTATTGACTTGCCGCAGGTGCGCGGCGCTCCGATTCGCATGGTGCCGCTCGAAGTCCAAATGGAAGACGCGCGGGTCATTTTTATTGGGCGCCTGATGGGCACGACCATCATCACGCGGCATGTGCTCCGCGAAGGCACGGGCTCTCATGTCTACATCGTCGTATGGGGCCATCTCGATGAGGCGCACGATGAGATGTACGTCGGAAAGCGCCTTCGTCGAAACGCACTCCTCGGATATGTCGGCAACACCGATTCGCCCGATTTCGTTCACCTTCATTACGAGGTGAGGCGGATGCGCGAAGGCTTGGATCCGACGGCGATTGAACCGGCGCGTCTCATCACCCAAGACACGTCGATCCCGGTCGACCCGCGCAATGTGCTTCCACTCAAGCCCGCTTTCCGCCGCACGATCGCCGCGCGCTGCATGTCACACTGGAAGTGGCATGATGAAGACACGTCATTATCGCAAATTCAGTTACAATTTAGCGAGCACTTGGGCGGACATCTCCGGGAGCACTTCAGCGTAAAGAGCGAATTCTCAATAACCTCACGTTTGCGGACGCCGCGCATGTGGCTTCAACGCTGAACTCAGAGAGCTTAGGTTTGAATGCTCTTCAGTTCGAGAAACTCCTCGAAGCCGTGAACGCCGTACTCGCGTCCCACGCCCGATTGTTTGAAACCACCGAACGGCGCTTGCGAGTTGGGGGGAGCGCCATTGATGTCCACCTGCCCGGTTCGTAGAGCTCGTGCGACACGCTTCGCTCTCTCTGGATCTTGGGACCAAACCGCACCGGCAAGGCCGTACTTCGTATCGTTCGCAATGCTTACCGCATCGCCCTCGGATTCATACGGGAGGATGGAAAGAACGGGCCCGAAGATCTCCTCTTGGGCGATGGTCATCTCGGTTCGCACGCGTCCGAATACCGTGGGTCGAACGAAATAGCCTTTTTCAAGACCCTCAGGTGAAGCTTCGCCACCCGTTACAAGTTCTGCCCCTTGCGCAATGCCCGTGCGGATCATTTCGCGCACCCGCCCACGCTGCACATCAGACGCAAGAGGGCCAAGCCGCACGCCGTCGGTCAGTGGGTCCCCGAGTACGATGGCTTCCGCTGCGCGCTTTGCAATCCTTGTGGCTTCGTCGTGACGCGCCATCGGGACAAGCA
>JAHFDX010000041.1:11719-13012 GCA_023248785.1 Myxococcales bacterium | reverse complement strand
GCGCAGGTGGCGGTAGTCCGCTTCTATTTTTCCTGATCTTGCTCGCCCTGATCTTGCTCACGGAGTCTCGTCGCCGCGCGCTGCCATTCTGCAAAACCTGAAACATCGTGGGGATCTACCTTGTCGACGAAATATGGCAGCGCATGCAACCGCGTGATCGCTTCCACACGGCTCAAAGATCCGTTATGGGTAATTATCTTCCCGTCGTCGTCCACATCGACCATCCTCACTTCTGCCCCGTCATTAGCGGATGATTTGTACTCTCCCGTATCCGGCCGACATAACAGTATCGGTCCCGATCCCGACTCGGCGCAGGAAAACTGAACCGCAACGCTCTGTTGGCGTGTCGATGCCTTCACGCGTTCGACACGACACGCGCGTTCGTCATCACCGGACTCGTAATCGACGGATAACGCGCACCTCACGCGAGGAGCGTCGCCGTTTTGGGGCACTTCCATCACGTCAAAACGGGCGCTCGACACGTCCGGTTCTTCTTGGGTTGAAGGCACAACGTAGAAAATACGTCCGCCAGACACGTCGAACTGAACGTCGCAAGGAACGCGCGCGCTCGAGTAAGACCTAGCCGTCGAGGATGCGCCGATCACGTAACGAACAAAATGACATTTTGGTTCACCAGCGCCGTTGGGCAAAGCCCCCTCATCAAGATAAACAGGTTCGTTCGCGCTGAGAAACCTGGGTTTCCGATGGAACGCAGAGGGAAACGACGCATCCGTTGTGAGGTGCCGACGCGTGAGCTGGCGCACCGTTCCCTTTTCGATGTCCGCGAGCATCACCTCCCCAAATCCTGCGTAGTCGCATTCGAAGGTAACCTTTGGTCCGTTAACTTCGAGGGCGTCGACGAACCGCCTTCCGCACGGAAGCGTTACGACGCGCGGCTCCACAAAGCCGTGAGGACTCTCCCACCGTGCCGTATGCAACTTTTGCCCGTCGTCTTCGATCGTCAACCAGGCCACCCATTTGGCGTCTTCTGAAACATCCAATGTAGAGAAGCTTCCTTCAGACGGAAGACGACCCAACGCCATGGCATTCGTCTCCTGATTGTAGAGAAAGAAAAATGTGCGCCCGTGGTGGAGGGCAGGCGGACCATCATCGATGGTGCCGACAATGCTGCGGCCGCCTGCGACGAATCGTTGCGGCCGAGGTTGGATGGACTGGCTATCAAGAAGGGTCCCCATGGTGACGGGAGCCGGTGACGCGGGCAAAGGTGGAGGCGCTGCCGTCTTTGCTTGCGCGTGCTCATAGACGTTGCGAAACCAATGACGTGCGGCGTAT
>JAHFDX010000041.1:0-11672 GCA_023248785.1 Myxococcales bacterium | reverse complement strand
CGCACACCGATGCGATCGTTCCCGCCGCAAGAATGAGAGCCGCTTGCGTTGCTCGAGACATGGTGCGAAGGGGAACGCTAGAGCTCAATGTGCAATTCCGTGATGCCCAGCAATCTGATGGCACGCACAAAGGCAAAGGCCCCACCACACGCTTTCACGCTGCCGTTGCTTCCTCTCGGACCTGGCGGGGTTCACGCTTCCACGTCGGCAGGGCCACATTCAGGCCAACCTGAGGGATGGATGAGTAATGCTCTTTTTCGCATCCGTCGAGCGTAAAAAAAGAGAACCTCCCGCCGTTCATGGTTGGGGGCGATACTCTAGAGGCGTGCGGAACAACCCTCCTCAGCCGGATGCCCCCGATCGAGGTGTGCCAGACCTTCAGGCGGATGCGGTTTTGTTTCTCTCCTGGCGTGTGGGTCTTGAGGCTCTTGGCATCCCCTCACTACCGCTCATTCGAGCGGCCAAGCTTCCGGGCGACGTAGGCTTTCGTGACGGGCGCCATTCACACTTTGCGCTTCGCAGCATGGTTGAGGAACTTGAACGCGTTCACGGACGTCGTCCTTGGGGGCTGCTGGTGGCCGAGCAGTGCAGCGCACTCACCCAGGGGGCGCTCGGTTTCATGATTCGTCATAGTTCGACGATTGAAGACGTGTTCGCGCGTGCAATGCGATTCAGCAGGCTCCTTCAAGAAGCTCGCACGACGTCGATCACCCAAACGAGTTCGTCCGTAGTCGTACGCACCATGCCCGCCTTTGTGGGAACGGAAATCCCAGGGCACGGCGCCGAATACTCGATCGCAGCCGCCGTCATGGCGCTTCGTGGGCTGATGGGCGACGATCACGCGAACCCTTCGCGCGTGAGTTTCCGCCATCCGCGTCCATCAGCAGACCACGACGCGTTTCAGCGTGTGCTTGGGAACAACGTCGCATTCGACGAGCCCTGGGATGAATTCGCGTTCCCCCGCGCGTGGTACGATAGGCCGGTTGCGGGAGCAGTCCCGAGTTTGATCCCCTCGCTCGAAGAGCACGCTCAGCGAACGCTCAACGCACTCCCTCCAGTCGGCCAACTGGCGTCCGTAGTTCGCGCCGAAGTCGCCCGGGCACTCACTGACGGCATGCCCTCGGTCGAGTACCTCGCAAAGCGCCTTTCACTCTCGCCACGAACCTTGCAACGCCGACTCGCGGACGATGGAGTGTCCGTGAGTGAACTCATCGAGCAAACCCGCCATCAGCTTGCGCTGGAAAGCTTGTCCAACTCTTCGTACACGGTTGCCCACGTTGCGTTCATGACAGGGTTCTCGGATCAAAGCGCGTTTCATCGCGCATTCGTGCGCTGGGAGGGAGTGACCCCCGGTGAATTTCGACGCCGTTTCTTGGCGGATGATTCGCCGCTTGGCATGTCCGGCCGCGATCGCGGGCAATCATAAAAACATCTATGTGGTTTTCATCCCCGCAGCGCAATCGAGACGCGCGTAGACGTTGCACACCCACAAAAGACGGGGCAGCCTGCGCCCGCTTGGCTCCGGTTGGGGCGTGTCTGGGTTGAGGAGAAAAACATGCGTCGTTCGAAGCTTTTATTCGCCGGTTTGGGAGCCTTGCTCTCCACATCCACAGCATTTGGCACAGCGTTTGGTGCCCCGCGCCTCGTGCCGTGGCGAACCCATGAGCTTGCGAGCCGACCCGGACCTTGGATGGTGGCGGGTTCGATCCGCGTCGCCGGTCCATCGGATGTGGTCGGTCGCGCGAAGGCGGCGTTCATGGCCGTGCGCCCCGAAGCACAGCGCCTCGAGTGGGTAGCCACGCGCGTGGATCGATTTCACGAAGGTGATCGCATTGTCCACTTCGAACAAGTCCACCTCGGTTTGCCTGTCCTGGGTGCATCGGCCACCGTGCGCACAGATGCCGCAGGAGTGACGCGCCTTATCACTTCCGACATTGTCGAATCTCTGCCGACGAGCATCCAGCCTACCCTCCGAAGCGAGCAGGCCTCGCGTTCCGTGCAGCACATGACGGTCCTGCCCGTTCGTGCGGAAGACGCACATCTGGTGATTTTCCGCGGCGCGGGTGATCCAACCAGCGCGCGCCTTGCGTACGTCGTAACGCCGCAAACGATTGCCGGCATTCCTACCGTGCCGGTGTTCGTCGTCGACGCGCACACGGGTGAGCGTCTTTCGGCGCGCGACCATGTCGTGTTTGCAAAGGCTCGCATGTATTCGTCGAATCCTGATCAATCACAACTGAGCGATCTCGATTTGCCGATGGGTGCATCATCCAGTTCGGCGGGCGCATTGCTCGAGAATCCGTTCCTCAAGTCAATGAACTGCGTCGACAAGAAAGAGGTCAAGAAGACGAATTTTGGCGGTCTGCCTCTGACGCTCCACGTATGCAGCCTCGTGCAGGATGCCGTGGCCGACACCAACGGGAACTTCACGTATGCGCCGATCGACGATCTGCCAAACGAAGAAAAAAAGGCCGACTCCCCCTCGCGCGTCGACCCGTTCAGTGAGGTGTCGATGTACTACCACGTCTCGCGCGCCTACCAGTTCTTCCGGGACCTGCAAGGCGATCCGCAAGCGCAGATCGTAGCCGACGCGCCGCTCCCTACGGTTTCAAATCTCATGATCCCGGCGGGTCTTATGAGCTTCAACCTTCAACTCGCGGCGGATCCGAACACGCCGCTCGACCCGTTCGACAACGCGTTCTTCTCCTCTGTCAACAGCATGGGTCAGATCTTTAAGGACTTGTACGGCATTGAAACCGGTTCCATTTGGTTCGGTCAGGGCGCCACACGCGACTACTCGTACGACGGCGACGTCGTCTACCACGAGTTCACGCACGCGGTTGTAGGCAACACGCTCAACTTGGGTGGCCCAGGGATCGACAACTACGGATTTTTCGACTCCGAAGGCGCGATGAACGAAGGTCTTGCCGACTATTTTTCGTCCGCGATCACCGGCGACGCCAACGTGGGTGAGTACGCGTCTCTTGGACTTGCGCCAGGCAAGAAGGCAATCCGAACCCTCGACAACAAAGACAAATGCCCTACCAACATCGCGGGCGAAGTGCACTACGACTCCACGCTTTTCTCGGGTGGCCTTTGGACTGTGCGCCAAAGCCTTGCGGATGCATCCACGAAACGAAACTACGATCGTGCCATTTACAAGGCCATGCGTTCCACCGCAGCAAAGGAAAAGCTCGGGTATCAAGACTTCGTGCAAATTGTGATCGAGACGTTGAAAACCGATTTGCCAAGCGCAGCCGCACCACTCGAAGTGGAGATGACAAGCCGCGGAGTGCTTCCTGCGTGCGAGCGCATCTTCGACGCAAGCAACGGGCCCTTGAATCCCCTGGCGACCTCCGGGTTAGCGAGCGTTGGATTCGTTGGCTACGGACGGCAGTACCTTTCCAGCCGCAACGCGATAGCGCCTGGCGCGATTCAAGCAAAGCTCGACCTAAAAAACGCATCGAAGGTGAAGGTCTCGTTCACCGAGCGGCTCGACACCACCTCGAGCATGTTTGGTGCGAGCGGCAAGCCTTTCACGGCTGTCGTGCTCGTTAAGTTCAACGCCCCGGTCGAGTGGACAACGCAAGCGCCGATTGCAAACAACGCCGATCTAACGCTCGACGGAGACAAGCTCGCAACCGATGGTACATCGCGGTCGACGGAGTTCGACGTCCCCACAAGCGCCACGTCGGTTTACGTGCAGGTTGCAAACACGGGCGATCAAGACGGGCATTACTCGTCGCTCAGCGTAACCTCCACCCAGGTGCCCGGTGCAACCACCACGCGCCCCGATGAACCGGCCGCTGAAGAGCCTGCTTCTGCGGCGGCTGCGGGCGAAGAGAGTAGTGGCTGCGCAGTCGCCTCGGCCCAGCCACACCCGAATGCGCCTCGTTGGGCCGCGCTCTTTGGTTTGAGCGCACTTGCGGCAGCCATTCTTCGCCGCAGCCGAAAGCGCCTCGATCGCTCGGCGTGACATCTCTTCCTACGCACGCTAGCGTCTCGGCCTCGCTGCGGTGAAGTTCCGCAGCCCTATCTCAAGACCAGGAGACGAGCGCGTGAGCATCGCAACGGAAGTGGGTCTCATCGCTGGGCGCGAATTGCGCCGCAACCTTCGCAGCATCAAGGGAATTATCTTGGCCGTATTGGCGCTGCTCGGCACGGGCGCCACGACGATTGTCGTCGACTGGATCCAGAAGAAGATCCGCCAAGAAATGCAGGCCGAGCATGGCCTTACGGCCGACCAGCTCAACGAGGCGCGCAAGCAGATCCTCGTAAAAGCACTCGGCGAAGATCAGGGGAATTATTTTGCTTCGCTCCCCGAACTGCTCATGGCCATCTTTCAGGTCACTGTGTGGCTTGGACCCCTGCTCATCGCCCTCCTTTGTTTCGATGGCTTACCAAGCGATGTGCAACATCGAGGCGTACGCTTTTGGACTCTACGGGCCCATCGCGGTTCGTTTTACGCCGGGAAGGCTTTCGGCAGCTGGCTCACTGTTTCTATTGTCACCCTCGCGATGAACGTCCTTGTGTGGGTTGTCGCCGGTGCGCGCGGCTCAGCGCCCTTTGGCACGTGCCTGTCGTGGGGCTTTCGCTTGTGGCTATACTCCCTGCCGATCAGCGCAGCGTGGTGCGGACTTGCAACGCTTGTCAGTTCGCTCACACGAAGCCCAATTGTATCTCTTCTTATTACATTTGCATCGTTTTTCCTCCTTTGGTTCGTGGGGTTTGCGATCGCTGGCGTAACCGACAACGAGGTGCTCGGGTATCTGTACCCGAACAGTTACGATCGGCTTCTGATGTCGGTCAAAGCAGGGAAGATGATGACCGGCCTCGGGCTGTGCGCGGTCTACGCCGTGGGTACAACGCTTGTTGGAACGTGGCTCTTTGCTCGGAGGGATGTGTAATGAGCGCCGAACTTGCAGAAGTTCGCGACCCCGAGACAGAGCTCGAGCCTACGGGCGACGGCAAGAAAGCCCCGCGCGAAATTGTTGTGCGATTCAACAGCGTTACCAAACGCTTTGGCGCCAAGGTCGCGGTCGACAACGTTTCGCTTCGCATCAAAAAGGGCGCCATTTATGGGCTCATCGGCCCCAACGGCGCCGGCAAGACCACGTCATTTTCGATGATGGCGGGCTACTTGGCGCCAACGCAGGGCGATGTCGAGATCCTTGGCCACGCGCCCACGAACGTTGACGGGTTGCGCGGTCGACTTGGCGTCCTTCCGCAGGATGCGCTTTTGCCCGGAGCCGATCGTGTTGGTGAATTTTTGGTTCACATGGCACGCCTTCAGGGAATGCCTAAGGCAAAGGCCGAAGAGAGTGCACGCGCAGCGCTTGAAGAAGTCGAAGGAAAAGAATGGTGGATGCTTCGCTGCTCCACGCTCTCCCACGGAATGTCCAAGCGCGTTGCGCTCGCTCAAGCCCTGCTTGGCGAACCCGAAGTTATTTTGCTCGATGAGCCCACCGCCGGCCTCGACCCGAAGGTGGCGTACGAGGTGCGGCAAATCATCAAACGCCGTCGAGGAAAAACAACGGTGGTCATTTCCAGTCATAATCTTCAAGAGCTCGAAGAGATCTGTACCGCCGCGGCAGTCCTCGATCGGGGCCGCCTCGTCGCAAGCGGTGCGATGAGTGAGCTCACAGCCGCATCGAGCGAAGTGCGCATTGAGATTCAACCGCCCCTCGGTGCATCCTCTCCGTACAAGGGGGAGAATCTTCCGCTTGCTGCCATCCAGCAAGTCGTTGGTGTTTCAGGCGCGCAGTACGATGAGATAGCGCGTGAGATCCTCATCGCCTTCGAACGGTCGAAGACTGATGCAGAAACGGTCATCGGTGCGTCGCTTTGGATTCTGCTTCAGGAACGCACGCGCATCAGCAGCGTAGGCAAGGGCCGAGGTCTCGAGCAGCGCGTGATGGATCTGACGGAGTAGGGTTAGGGCGTGCCCTCGAAGTGTCGGCGGGACACGTGTGCGTCCAACCGTTCCAGTTTGTCCAGTGACACGATCACGGATCGCGTGGCTTGACCCGAACGGTCCTCGCCCCCTCCCCCATAGGGGGAGGAACCAAAGGTGGGGGCCGCCCAACGCACGCCTCGTCCGCTCGGGATCGTCATGTCGCTTCAAAGCATGCAACTGCCCTCCTTGGACATGCCGAACCATAGCCCCAAGAAAGAAGCCTTGATGCTCGCGGAACAGCCCCCACCTTGATCCTCCCCCGTAGGGAGCGAGGACCACTCGCGATGGCGAATAGGCGATCAAACGTTCGATCGACAAGCGTGCTGCTAGGAACTTCGAGGACGCGACACTACTTCGTTGCCAGCCGTACCGAGATGCTCGCGCTTTGTTCTTCGCCGTGAAGATCCTCGCTGCGTTGCGCATACACATAGATGGCATTGCCCGGAGCAATCGCGAACGTCGAAGGGACCGATTGGGCGAAATCGTAACGGCTCACGCCCGCGTTCGATGCGACGGATACACACGTTCCTTGGTCCGCGAGCGCGGCGCTCGTGATCGGCTGGGTGGCGTAGACGACCAGGGCATCAACGTGCGAATACGAGCTGTAGAGTTCGAGGGTAATGGCGAGGCTATCCGCGTTGCCGATCTCGATGAGGGCCGGAAACGAATTCCATGAATCCAAGGTGAGTGTGCTGCAAAGCACGCCATCATAGCGAAGGTGGGGCGCATAGCGCTCTGGGCTAAACGTGAAGGGAATGTCAACTTGCGAGGCCGCCGTCAACGAGGCCACGGTGAATTGCTTACGCGCATGAAGGCCAAGCGAGGTGTTTGAATCCGTAGCGGAGCCGGTCGATCCACTGTCTCCCCCATTGCCGGCGTCGGCGCTACCGCGCGGGGTGCTGGTGTTGCTGCATGCGGCGACAACAAGTCCGACAACAAGTCCAACAAGCAGAGTGCTATGGGGAGAAACGATCGTGCGCATTCGTAGATGATGAACTAGGACGTGATTTCTGGCCAGTAACGCCCGCATCCGCACCTTGTGCTACATCGCGGAGGCACGCATGTCGGCTTCTCATTATCTACCAGGAACGGTCCTCGGATCGCGGTGGCGTATCGAACGTTTCATCGCCCAGGGCGGCGTTGCGTCTGTGTACGAGGCGGCGCAAAAAAACGGTCTTCATGTGGCCATCAAACGCCTGCATCCGCGACATCTCGAAAATGAAACTGTTCGTGCGCGATTTGTGCGTGAGGCCCAGCTCGCGAATCGCATCTCCCATCCGGCTGTGACACGTGTTCT
The DNA here is from genome assembly GCA_023248785.1 of Myxococcales bacterium. GTDB lineage: Bacteria > Myxococcota_A > Polyangia > Polyangiales > Polyangiaceae > JAHFDX01. The sequence goes on along the minus strand of JAHFDX010000041.1, from coordinate 4,419 downwards.
CGATGAGGGAGAGGATGAAGCCCGGTGTCCATTTCTTGTTCTGGAGTGGATCTCGGGTGTGACGCTCGAGGAGGAGCGGACGCAACGAGGCGGGACGATTGCGTGGGAGTGCGTCGCAGCCATCGGATTCGAGTTGCTGTCGATTCTGGAAGTGGCGCACAAGGAAGGCGTCATTCATCGCGACCTGAAGCCTGCGAACATGATGCGCGACACTTCCGGGCGCCTTCGTGTGCTCGACTTCGGACTTGGTCGGTTGTTGGAAGACGAATGCGCGAACGACGGTCTCACGAGCGTCGATGCTGTCCTTGGCACCGTCGGGTTCATGTCCCCAGAACAGGCGCGCGGTCTTTGGAATCTCGTTGATGAACGTTCCGACCTGTGGTCGGTCGGAGCAACGCTTTGGAAGCTCGCAACGGGGCTTGATGTGCACGAGGGCGATACCAAGCAGAGCCAACTTGCAACAGCCGCCACGACGCCGGTCGCCAAGCTCCATGCCCGCGCACCAAAGCTGACGCCGAACCAGATTGCATTTTTCGAACGTGCGCTGGCATACGCGCAACGTGATCGGTTTCAACATGCTTCGGACATGCAAAATGCGCTTGAGGTGCTGGCACGCTCCACGAAGCCAGAAACGACGATGCTTTCATCTCGACCACGTGTATCGGGTCTTGCGGTTGTGGTTGTGCTCGCAGCCGGGGCCACACTCGCAACTGCGGTTCACTTTGCGCGTCGTCCCGTTATAGAGAAAGACGTGCTCCCGTCGCCGCCTGCGTCAAGCAACGTCGCTCTTGAAACCGCGAGCCTTCCGACCCCATCGGTCGCACCGTTGCCTTCAGCGACCGCACCCCGACCTTCATCGGTCGGGAAATCCCCCGCTCGACCCGCCTCCAAAGCGACACCGTCCGCAACGACATCATCAACAAGTCCGGCAGTGAACCCGCTCGACCGCAGAAATTAGCCGTACAAAGTTACAAATCACCCACCGCGTACAGCGTCTTCCCCCACGCCATGTACACGGTGCCATCCGCACCGATGGCCGGCGCGCTCGGATCGTCGCTCGTAAAATCGAGAGGCACTGTCCACGCCTCGGTTTGATCCTGGCGTATGCACCTCATCGAACGGCTCTCTTCGTTTGGGTCCCGGCGCATCGGAAACGCGAAGAGTCCATCCCCAAAAGCCACGCCCATTCCGGAATTGTGATTGGAGATTTTGGCTACGGTGTGTGCCTTCAAATCGTACGAAAACTCCGTCGCGAACCAGGCGCGATCGAGCGTGAGAACGGGGTGCCCAAAATCCATGTGGAGAGATCCCGCTGGCACTTGTCCGGTAACGATCCCTCCATTGGCGACCTCCAGTACCGACGTGGTCGACATGAAAATCGCTTCGCTGTTGGCTCCAATCGCAACGCCCGATTCGGGGTTCAAACTAAACGGCGTACGTGCGATCTTTTGACCCGTTGCCGAATAGGTATAGAGGGCCCCTTGCGTGGCATTTGCCTTGGCGTTCGCTAGCGCAATGATCTGCGATGCGGGCGTCAAGGCGAGGCTCGGGAAAAACGTGCCGTCTTCGCTGCAGGCTGATCCGGTGATCGAGCCGTCCTTGTCATAGATCTTTAGGCAGGAACCACCGGCGACCACCACACTGCCATCTGGAAGAATGAGAGGAGCGCTCGCGGATTCAAACGACGACTGAAACGGCGCGCTCCAACGGACCTTCCCTGAAGGCTCAAGCGCAACGACGATCGAGCCCAGCGCCGTGTAAATGGCCCCGTCTGCGCCAATCGCGAATCCGCTCGAGAGCTGGACGAGTCCTTGGCCGAGTCCGGTTCGCCACTGGAGCTTGCCGTCGCGCACTGCGATGACCTCGGCATCGAAAAACGTTTGTGTTTGAACGGCCGCGAACAGCACAACGGTGCCATCGCGCGTAATGACCGGCTGACCATAGAAACGATCCGAAAGCCCTGAACTCTCGAGTAGATACCGCCAGCGAATCGTGGGCTTTTTGGGAGCTTTTGCGGGAGATCGCCCTGGCCTGGTTTGGCAATATCCGAACGTAGGCCATGGCGCTTGCATGTCGAGAGCACGCGTGTCGCCGCACGGGATCGAAGTCGTAGACACCCTCCCATCCCCCTCTGCGTCCCCTGCGGCAATCGCGTCCGTCTCGCCGTCTGAGATTGCGGCATCGGGAACGCTCGCATCGAGCTCATCCGTACGCCGTCGCCCGTCGAAGTCCGCGCCAAGGATCGACTCACAACCGCACAAGGAAAGTGCGCACGACACGTAAAGCCATCGCATGCGCGTAGTGCCATAGCACTCGAACAGGGCTCCGGCACTACGAGGCGCGGGAATTATCCGCCACACACGGCCTTTTGCGTGGCTTCATGCTGCACGCGCGTTTCCTGCAGGTAGTTCATGTCGCTCTCGTTCGAATTTTGAACGAGCTGGTGATCGGTGGCCACTACCCGACCATTGGCGGCCGTGACTCGACCCGTTTCCACCTTGTCGAGAGAGTCCGAGCGCGTGCGCACGTTGAACTTGATGGTGTTTCCGTCAATTCGTACGACGTTGATGCGTTCGGAAGTTTTGTGCCCCCCGTAGCCATCGGTTTGCTTGAACTCCGTCTCGATGCTGTCGGTTGTAGACGAGCGGATACTGTACCCCGCGAGCATCAGGCTCTTACGAACCTTATCCAAGTCGCCATGGCTGCACACGGTCAGTTTGGACACTTCGGATGCGGCAAGCGGATGTTGCGGCTTTGCAAACATGAACGCGCAACCGGTTCCGAAGGTGACCAATGCCCAAGCGACGCTCAAACGAATGATTGATTTCATAGTTCACTCCTGGAAGGGCCATCCCTCTTGGGACGTCGCCTAAGCAGAAGGTGCGCCAACTCATTCGACAGCAAAATACTCAAGGGATCTCGCACTGAAGGTCCCGACGCATGTCGCTCCCTCGGATCGAATTTTCCGGGACGGAATTCGCGTTACGGAAAAAAAGATCCGACACGTTCCTAAAATTGCCAGTGCGCTTCGAGCGTTCCTACTCCAGCGCGAACGCTTGGGCCTGGGCGCCCAGTCCGTTTGGGTAGAAGTGCACGCGCCGTGAGAAAGAACCCACCGCTCGCGAGCCCAAACACTCCTGTGAGTATTCCTGTGAGCGTTGCGATGCCGGAAAACGTTTTGCCCTGCGAGGAAGCGCGGGCGCCTTCATCGGTGCAGCCCGTAGCGTCGCATGCCCGATCGACGGTGTTCTTGCGATCGAGGGCGAGCGCGCCGGTTGTCACGCAGACGCCAAGCGAAAGAACGCCTGCACCCGCTGTGATCCAACCCACTTTGACCCACGTCGACTCGGTCTTCGACTCGAAAGCGCCTTGCTGGGGAAGGGGAATGCTTTCCACGTCGCCGGCAACCAGGGGAATGACAAGGCGCGCGCTCTCCTGCACCACAATCGTGAACCTACGTTCTCTTCGGCCCTTCGCTCGCACAGAGAGATCGTGCTTGCCTGGGCCAACACGTGTGTCGACGACCCAATGATTGCGTGGGATCACGCGCTCATCTACGAGCACCGTGGCGTCTTCTTGTGTTTCCGTCGTGGACACGAAACGCAATCTTGGGGTCCGTGCGTCCATGCGAACGTAGAGCTGTCTTGCAATGTCGTGCCGGTCGTCGGACGCGGGGAGTTTTTCGATGACAAATTTTGCGTGCTCCCACGCAGCAAGCACATTGCCCAGCTGTTCCTCAGAAAGCGCAAGATTGAGCAGCGTCCCTGGAGCCGGATCGCGCGCAAAACTCTCCGAAAATCGCTCTTGTGCCGTTACATAATCGCCGCGCTGGAACGCTTCACGACCCGCCCGGAACAGAGCGTCCGCCGCAGCCATTTCTTCTGCAACCGCGTCTTTCGCGACCGCGAGATGCAAAAGGAAGGCGAAATATGCAAGTGTTCGGAGCTTCACTACTACGCACCTTTCGCGGTGCGTACTATAGGACGACCGCTGTGTCTGCGACTCCCGTACCTTTTTCGCTGCATATTTTATCAACGTTCGGAACCGTGCGCGCTTGCCGCTTGAAGGGCACCTTGCTGCGAATTGGGTCCGCCACCGCCTGCGACATCGCGTTGCACGATCCTGAAGTGGCCGCCCACCACGCGACCATCCAGTGGCAAGACGGCGCATACGTGCTCATCCGCGAGGAAAACCCGCTTCTAGTAAACGGGCTTCGCACGCGCGTGCATACGCTCCGCTCGGGTGATCTTGTCGTCATTGCGAAAAATGCGATCTCGTTTCGTTTGGACTCCGGAGCGAGCGCGGACGTGTCGAGCGCATCGAGCCTTTCCGCTCTCACCCGGCTTGGCCGTTTTGTTGAAGCGGTCTTGCAACCCGACGCAAAAAAAGACGCCCTGTCCGACCATCTCCTTGAGGATG
>JAHFDX010000040.1 GCA_023248785.1 Myxococcales bacterium | reverse complement strand
CGGCTTGGCCTTCGAAACACACATGGGTGTCTCGATGAGCGTGTTTCACGTGGCGCTCATCTTGTGAGTCGCTAATGTTGATTCCCCCCGCAAATCCAATACGTCCGTCGATCACGGCGATTTTTCTGTGTGTACGAAAATTGACGAGGTGGGGACGAAAACGCGCCAGTCTCACGGCGTGGAAGCGCGCCACATGCCCACCCGCTGCTAGAAAGGGAGCAAGGAAACGTTGCGACAGATTGGAGGAGCCAACGGCATCGACGAGAAGTTTCACCTCTACGCCACGAAGAGCCGCTCGCGTGAGGGTGTCACGTACGCGCGTGCCTGTTCGATCGGGCTCAAACATGTAGTACTCGAGGTGAACGTGGTGCTTGGCGTGTTCAATCGCATCGACAAGCGCATCGAACATGACCGCTCCATCGAGCAGCACGCGCACGTTGTGTCCGCTGACGAGTGGACTATCGGATGTACGGCGAAGCAGGTGGGCGAGTTGACGATCGGCCGTTGCATGGAGGCACGTCGTCACATCGATCGAGGTCCGTTCATCACGGTGTGCGGGTTCGAGCATCAATTTCGCACGTAGACGCTTGAGCCGATTTCGATGAATGCGTCTTGGGCCGAGGAAAAAATAAACCAGAAAACCTATGTAAGGCAGTGCCGCCATGGCGAGTACCCACGCCACAGTCGCAACCGGTGGGCGCTTTTTCATCACGATCCAACCGGAGATCGCAAGGACGTAGGCAACTTCAAGTGCCGTAAGAACCGTGGTTAACACGCGTTGCCTGCATAGTATCGTTGCGGGCGGGTCGATGCAGATTTACGTTGCGACCACACATGGCTCAGGACCTGTACAGCGTGCTTGGCGTCCCACACGGAGCGGATGCTGACGCCATTAAGAAGGCGTATCGGCGCCTGGCCAAAGAGTATCACCCCGATCGTAATCCAAACAATGCGCAGGCCGAGGCACGTTTCAAGGATGTCAACCGCGCGTACGACGTGCTTGGCGATGGCAAGCGCCGCAGGTTGTACGACGAGTTTGGGGAAGATTCGTTGCGCGAGACCTTCGATCCTGACAGAGCGCGCCAACAACGTGAGTGGTCGAAGCGGCATGGGGGTCGGTATCCCAACGTGAACCCTAATGGCACTGTGAACGTTGAAGACCTTTTCGGAAGTGGCGGTGGGGGTGGTGGCTTCAGCGACATCTTCGATTTCTTTGGTCGCGGGGGAGCACGTGGTCGTTCCGCGAAGGGACAAGATCTCGAAGCTGATGTGACGATCGACTTCGCTTCGGCCGTTAGAGGAACCATTGTGAGCGCAGAGATCAATGGCACGGCTGTGCAAGTGCGCATTCCGCCCGGCGCCGAGGAGGGCAGTCGCGTGCGCGTGGCAAAGCAAGGAACGCGTCCCGTGGGCGGTGGCGAACCGGGCGATCTGGTACTCGTCGTTCACGTAAAGTCCCACCCGAATTTTCGGCGCGAGGGCGACGACCTTCATCTGAACTTGCCGATCACGATTGCGGAGGCTTACCACGGGGCGAAGGTTCGAGCGCCTACTCCGGGTGGAGCAATTTCTCTCAAGGTCCCACCGCACACCCAAAGCGGAAGTACCGTCCGCGTGCGAGGCAAGGGTGTGGTGCGCAAGGGCCGTGAGGCGGGCGATCTGTACGTGCACTTCATGGTCATGCTTCCGCTCCCGAGCGACGACGTCAGCAAGCTCATCGACTCTATCGCGAAAGAGCAGACAGACGACGTGCGGGCCGACGTGAAGTTATAGGCACGGGCGTAGGCGCAGTTGTAGACATTGTTACTTATTGTTCGCGTACGACCGCCAGGGCGCTTTGCCAAACGACTTTTTCCACGAGGTCACGCACACCTCCTTGCCTGTCATCTTGAAGCCCTCGCGGGGCTTGAAATGCCACCAACTGTCTTGCAAAAAACGATCAAGGTCGGCGCCTGTTGGGGTTGATGGAAACGCATCGAAGCCTTTGTAAGGAACATCGGACACGACGCTCACCTGCCACGGGGCGCCTCCGGGCGGCGCATCGTCCGGATGACGGTAAAGATTAAGCAACATCCATCCATCCTTGTCGTTCGTGTGGTGGATTGCTAACCAAACGAGGGCACTCTCCACCTTGAGTGGGCGTTCGTCGACGTCGACCTGCCACGCAAGAACGCGAAGTGTTGCTGTGGTGACGGGGGGCTCACCCTCCTCTGCCGCTTGCGAGAGTATCGTTCCGAACAACTCATCGAACTTCCAGCCCTTGGGCATGTGCTGGCAGGGGGTATCGAGGGTGATGGGAACCGGCTTGCCCTCTTTCCGTGGTGGTGGAAGTGGCGGTGGAGCGGGTTTCGGTTCGAACGTGAGCTGCGGTATTACCGTCAACGGCGGTGATGGCGGGGGCGTATTCGGGCTCGGATTTGGGGCCTGGCCGCATGCAACCACAACGGTTACACATACAAGCGCTGTCTTCATCGGTCAGCCTTTCTTTCGTACATGCGAACGTCCCGCCGTCTCGAGGGCTCGGCGCAGGAGAAACTCGATTTGCCCATTGAGGCTGCGGAGATCGTCCTTCGCCCAACGTGATAAATCATCGTAGACGGCGGGATCAATTCGTAACAGAAATGATTTCTTTTCAGCCACGCATCAACCCGCGTAAAGAGTTCCCGTGTTGATGACCGGCTGCGCGTTGCGCTCACCGCATAGAACCACGAGCAGGTTCGACACCATCGCTGCTTTGCGCTCTTCGTCCAGCGCCACGACCTTCCGCGACGAAAGCCGCTCCAAGGCCATCTCTACAATGCTCACCGCACCTTCAACGAGCGTTTGCCGAGCCGCAATGATCGCCGACGCTTGCTGCCTTTGTAACATTGCTTGCGCAATTTCTGGCGCGTACTTCAGGTGCCCGAGGTTTGCCTCGACAATCTCTATACCCGCCAAAGCGACGCGCGAGCGCACCTCGGCAGTGAGTTCTTCGACAATTGTGGCTGTGTCACCGCGCAACGAGTGCGTGCCCGGCTCGTGCGAGTCGTAAGGATACCGCATGGCGAGCGTGCGCAGCGCGGCCTCACACTGCACTTGAACGAAGTTCTTGACGTCCTGGACGCTATAGATGGCCTGCGCGGTGTCAACGATGCGCCACACAATGATGGCGCCGATCTCCACCGGGTTTCCGCTGAGATCGTTAACCTTGAGCACGTTCGTCTCGAACGAAAACGCAGCGAGCGTTAGGGGCTGAGTCGTGAACAACGGGTTCGCCCAACGCAGACCTTCGTCCTTCGTGGTCCCGACGTAGCGACCAAAGAGCTGGAACACGCGCGCCTGATTGGTGCGCACTGTGAAGAAGCCCTTCGCGATGATGACCATGGCCAACGGGATGAGCACGAGCGCGAGCCAAGCCGTCGGCCGCCCGCCGCTTGCAATCACGTGTTTCGGGAGCGTGGAGACAAAGCCAAGCTCCGTTGCTCCGAGTATCGCAAGAATGATCCCCATTACGCCACCATGCACGGTGGACCTAAGCGTTTCGCGAATCATGAGAGCCTCCTATGTGCCGCGAATCGCGAAATGGAGCGGTTCGTGGCCCGATTATCAATATGATATCATTTTGATAATTAGCAAGCGAAATTGATCTGATCCGCGGCGTCCGTCGCGCTCTGCCATCTCTCGATGGGTTGTTCGAAGCCCGATTCTGCGAATACGCTCGCTTTGAGTCGTGCTACCTGCGGAAGCATGGATGATCTCTTGGCGATTTCGGGTTGTGAGATCGCGCGACGCATTCGGAGTGGCAAACTCTCGTCGCGGCAGGCGGTCGAAGCCCACATTGTCAGGATTCAATGTGTCAATCCGGTCATCAACGCGCTCGTTGCGGATCGATTCGACGAAGCAAGGCGCGAGGCTGACCAGGCCGACAGGGCCCGCGAAACGCTAGGGCCCGATGCGCTCCCACTCTTTCACGGCGTACCGTTCACTGTGAAAGAGTGCTTCGAGCTCGAGGGGATGCCGAACACGGCGGGCATCGCGAAGCGTAGGCACGCGAAGAGCACGCGCGATGCAACAGTCGTGGCGCGCGTGCGCAAGCAGGGCGCAATCCCCCTCGGTGTGACCAACACATCTGAGGCGTGCCTGTGGATGGAGAGCGTCAACCCAGTATACGGACGGACGAACAACCCGTACGACAGCGAGCGCATTGCCGGTGGCAGCTCGGGCGGCGAAGCTGCGATCGTCGGGGCAGGAGGATCGCCATTCGGTGTTGGTTCTGACATTGGCGGTTCGATTCGCGGTCCGGCATTTTTTAACGGAGTGTTTGGTCACAAGCCGAGCGGAGGGCTCGTCCCCGGATCGGGTCAGGTGCCGCCATGCGGTCCAGCCGCGAGCCGCATTCTCACCACGGGACCTATCGCGCGACGCGCCGAAGATCTGATGCCGCTGCTTCGCATTATGGCAGGTCCCGATGGCGCCGATGTCGGCTGCGAATCCCTTGTGATCAAGGACGCAAACGAAGTCGACCTCAAGGGCATGACCGTTCTGCACGTCGTTGACAGTGGCCGTATCGCGGTGAGTGACGATCTTCGCGGTGCACAGGAACGGGTCGTTGAAGCCCTTGCTGCGCGAGGTGCTCGCATCGAGCACGCGAAGTTCGAAGCGCTCAAGCTGCAGTTCGAAATCTGGTCAGCCGCGTTGGCAGCTTCGCAAGACGAATCATTTGCGTCGTTGCTTGGCGAAGGTGACCCCGTGAGGCCTGTGCCCGAGTTGCTGAAGTGGCTCGTGGGCCGGTCGCAGCACACAATCATGCCACTCTTGACCGCGCTTACCGATCCGATTCCCGCGCTGTTCCCGAAGCAGCGAGAGCGCTTGATCGCAAAGGGGCGCGCGCTCCGTGCCGAGCTCAGCGCGCGCATGGGACCTCGAGGTATCATGCTGTACCCGACCTATTCGACACCGGCGCCAAAGCACAACGCGGCCGTCTTCGATGCGCTGCGACTGCATTTCCCATTTGCGCATCAAGGCATCATGAACGTGCTCGAGTTCCCGTCGACAGCGGTGCCCCTTGGCCTCAACGCGCAAGGCTTGCCGCTCGGCTGTCAAGTGATCGCCGATCACGGAAACGATCATTTGACGATCAAGGTAGCAATGGAACTCGAGAAAATTTTCGGTGGCTGGGCATCTCCTTCGAGCCCTCGCTCAGCCGCTACTTCCGTTTCTTCGCGCGCTTGACCTTCGGTGGCTTTGCGGCGAACTTGCGCCCGTTTTTCGCTTTGCCTGCCTTCTGAGCTGCCGCGTGCCCCTTCTTCTGCCTCCGCGGTTCTTCCTTCTTGACCCGACCCTTGTCCTTCTTCGAAGGATGCGCTCGCCGTTGCGGGCTCGCCCCATCACCTAGAAGGCGACGTGCGTAGACCGTACGGCGGCTCAGGTTTACATCGACGATCGATACCTCAATGGAATCGCCGAGCGCCAGGCGATCGCCACTGCCTGCATCGGTTGCGGCGAATCCGAGATCGTCGACCTCGTAGTTACCCGGTCCCATGTCTTCGGTGCGCACAAGCACGTCCACAAATGGAATGTTGATTGTTATAAATGCGCCAGATCCCACGAACGACGAGATAACGCCAGTAAAGTGTTCGCCGATGTGATCGCGCATGAAGTGCGCTCGGTAGAGTTCAAGCACCGCGCGCTCGACCTCCATGGCCTTGCGTTCCGCTTGCGATGCGGCGACGGCAGCTTCGGTGAGCTTCTGGCGTTCTGTCTCGTCGGGCGCTTGTGAAAGCAGGGCGCGATGGACGCCTCGATGCACAAGAAGATCGGGGTACCTTCGAATGGGACTGGTGAAGTGCAAGTACGCGGGCGATGCGAGACCAAAGTGACCGATGTTGGTCGTGTCGTACGTTGCTTGCTTGAGCGAACGAAGAAGCATGTTGCTGATGACAGCTGCAAGTTGATGGCCCGAGACTGATTTTAGAAACTCCCCTAATTTCTTTGGATTCTGCGTCGCATCAGCATCGAACTGAATGCCCAGAAGCTCGCACAACTCCGTGAGACGCTCGAGCTTGAGAAGATCCGGAGGCGCGTGCACGCGGTACACTGTTGCGAGCTTTCGTTCCGTGAGCCACGCGGCGACCACTTCATTCGCAAGCAGCATGAGCTCTTCGATGAGCTGGTAGGCCTTGCCAACACCCGGGTCCTGCGTCCGCTTTTGAACGTCGAGCACCTTGTTCGATTCGGGCGAGAGGATGACTTTGGGTTCGGGAAGTTCGAGATCGAGCGCCCCCCGCTTCATGCGCTTGCCTCGTAAGATGCGCGAGAGTTCGTGCGCCACGCGAAGTCCTTCGAGCAGTGGCTTGGCTTCTGGTTGCTCTTTCGCTTCGGCACTTAGCCCAAGCGCATGTGCGACCCCACCGTAGGTGAGCTTCGCCTGGCTGTGCATGACGGCGCGATGAAGCGTGCTTTTAATGACGCTGCCGCCGCCATCGAGTTCCACTTCGGCGCACAAGCACAGCCGGTCATCACCCGGCAACAGGGAACATAAGTTCGATGAAAGCGCGCGCGGCAACATGGGAATGGCGCGATCCGGCAAGTACACGCTGCATCCACGCGCCATCGCTTCAGTGTCGAGCGCCGTGCCTGGGCGCACGTACGAGCTCACGTCGGCAATGGCAATCCACGCACGGTATCCGCCACGATCGGTGCGTTCGACCCACACGGCGTCGTCGTGATCGCGTGCATCTTCGGGATCGATCGTGGGCAATGGGATGTGCCGCAAGTCAAGGCGCTCTTGCTTCATGTCTTCGGGTACGATGGAGCCGAAGGCTTCGCTTTCGGCGACGGCTTTGTCGCTATGAAGTTCACCGATTTGCTGCATCGCAAGGATCTTTGCGACCTCGACGTTGAGCTCTCCGGGCCGCCCGAGCACAGCCACGAGAGCGCCCTCCGCGTGTTCATCCGCAAACACCGGATACTTCGTGATGCGCACAATCACAGCGTCGCCGTCGTTGCCGCTGTTCCCTTCGCCTGCGATTTGATCGACGTCGCGCGTGAGCGTGATAGGGCCACGGATCCGCGAATCATCTGGCTCAATCCACGCCGAGCTCCCACGTCGACGAAGCGTGCCGGCCACACGCGAGATGGTGCGATCGGTCACCTCGAGGATTTCGCCCTCGACGCCCTTTGGCCCCCGACGAGTCACCCGCACGCGCACTTTGTCGCCGTGCATTGAGCCGCGTAGTTGCGATGCATCAATGAACACGTCGTCTTGGGGATGTTCTGCGCTTGCAACGAAGCCAAAGCCGCGTGGGTTGACAGTGAGCACGCCTTCGCGCGTGGTTTGGTGAGGCGATTGTTGACCGCAGCCCTTCGCCTTGAAGCGATGGCCTGGAAGCGCGATGAGCCTTCCTTCGTAACAAAGGCTGTCTAGTATTCGCATGAAGGCAGCGAACTCATCCTCGGTGACACCAAGCCGGGAGGAGAGCTCGCGCGCATGTACCGCGTGGGAAGCCTTGGCAATTTCATCAACAATTTCGGGCGTTGCGGGAAGCACTCGCGGTATCTACCGCGGTTTGGGCTAGGGAGCTCTAACAACCGGCTTGTGATGGGTGTACCGCCAACCCGCCGCGGTCGCTCGATCGAACGTGCGGAAATGACTTCGTAACCGGACGTCGTACGAAGTAAGCGGGAATAAGGTCACCATGACCTTTGGAGCAACACTTCAAAACGAGACGGAGCATCTCGTGTTCACGAAGCAGTGACCCGCACGCAATAGCAAGACTTGGTCTTTCGCTGCAAGTCGGGCACACGAAGGTAGGACGGCATCCACCGTCTTGACGACCCTTCCCGCGCACGGCAGCCTGCTATGTCATGAAGTGGCGACTCCTTGCGCTCGTCGTAGTCTGGGCGGGCCTCTGTGTGAGTGCGCTCTTGTACGTCGACTATAGGAGCGCGTTTCCCCTGATTTGCGACCCCAGAGGAGGGTGTGCTGCGCTCAAGGCGTCGCCATTCGCTTCGCTCCTCGGATTACCCACGCCACTCTGGGGGATCCTCACGTACACGCTTCTCGGCGCGCTTGTACTTGCGGATGGCCCTTTAGCACGCCGCTTTCACGTGGGCGTCGCGGGCGTCATGGCCTCGGGAGGGCTTTTCTTCATCGCGGTTCAGATCGCGCTCCGAAAGTTCTGCCCGTATTGCTTGGTGGCTGACGTGTCAGCACTCGCGTCCCTTGCACTTGCGGTCCAGATGGCGCGCGTGGCGTCCGAGCCATTGTTGCGTCCATGGCGGTGGCTCGCCACAATCGGTTCGGCCCTTGCGCTTTTCATTCCGTTCGGATGGAGCTCCGCGAAAGCAGCGACCGTTCCGATCGCCCTGGCGGCAGACTTCGCAAGTGCGCCGGCAGGAAAGGTCACCGTCGTCGAGTTTGGCGACTTCGAGTGCCCGTACTGTCGGATGCAACACACAGAGCTCGCACCTCTCCTTAAAGAGTACCAAGCCAAGGTCCACTTCGTGCGAAAGCACGTTCCGCTCGGGATCCACCCCCATGCGCTCGACGCGGCGCGCGCAGGAATTTGCGCCGAATCGATGGGCAAAGGGGACGAATTGGCCGACGCGCTCTTCTTTGCGCCCGAGGCAACGCTCACGCGCAAAGGCGTCGTGGGCCTCGCGCAGAAGCACGGTCTCGATGCCGATGCGTTCGACAAGTGCCTCGATGATCCAAAAACGGCCGAGCGAATTGAGCGCGATCGAAAAACCCATGAAGCGATTGGTCAGGGTGTGCCGAAGGTCTTTATTGGCTCGAAAATGTTCGTGGGCGCCCAGCAGCAGGCAACGCTGAGAGAAGCCCTTTTAGAGCAACTTCAGGGAAAATAAACGTGCTTGCGACGTGCACTTTTTGCTCGTCCCGCTAGAGTCGTTTTCATGCGGTTTTTCGCGCCTAGGGCCTTTGTGGCGATTCTTATGCTTTCGGGATGTGGGGGAAGGGAAGTCGTTCGCGGGGCGAACGATCCGAGCGTCGACTCGCACGCGTTAAGCACAAGCCTCGACAAGGAAGACATCCAGCGCGCACTTCACACGCTGCTTGGCAAGCTCCGTACGAGTCCCGTTATCGACACGTGGCGGTCGCATGCGCGCGAACGCACCACGGTTGCGATTGCGCCCATTCGCAACAACACGACCGAGCACATTGAACCAGCGCTCACGGCCCTGCTTGGGGAGGTCGAAACGTGGCTCGTCGATAGCCAACTCGTCACTGTGGTCAGCCAAGAGCGCCAGGAGGACATGGTGCGGCAGATTGAAAATTCGCAGCACCCGGTCTTTGATCATAACCACATTCCAGCTTATGGCCGGCAACTCGGGGTGAAGTACTACGTGACCGGCAAGATTAGTGGCAACGATGAGCGCGGTGAGGACATGCGGCGCGTACAGTACTCACTCTTCTTGCAGGTGATCGAAATCGAAACCGGCGCGATTCGCTGGCAGGGCAAAGAAGAGATCACCAAAGCGATCCGTTGAGCATGCGCACGGCAGTTGCAATCACGCTTGCCTGCCTGCTCGTCGGTTGCGGGGGGCACATCGCGCGCACCGAAACTGCGCGTGCGGCTCTCGATCGCAATGCTCCTCGTGAAGCGCTCTCCGCGCTCAACGAGGAGCTCGATGTTAAGCGCGGCGATGAAATGCCGAAGGACATCGAAGGCAACAACGCGCTCGTCGTGCTTGATCGCGCGATGGTGCATCAGTCCCTTGGCGACTACAAAAACAGCCAGCGCGATTTCCAAGCAGCCGACAAAGCAATCGACCTTCTCGATCTCTCACACGCCACCGCCGACGACATCGGAAAGTACATTTTTTCCGACTCCGTAGGCCGATACCGCGCGCCACCCTACGAGAAGTACCTCATCAACACGCTCAACATTATCAACTACCTTGAGCTTTCCGATCTCGAGGGCGCGCGCGTCGAGGCACGGCGCCTCGGTGTGATGAACCGCTACTACTACGAGCGCATGAAGGAGCGTGCTAGCGAACATCCTGCCGCCCTTTCCCTTGGCGCCTACCTTGCAGGGTTCGCCCTCGAGCACTCGGGCGATCTCGAGGAGGCAATGCATTGGTACGATCGCGCCCTCGCGTTCGACGGAGCAAAGATGCTTGCGGGTGTTGCGATCGCGCGTCTTGCGCGAAGTGGCGCCACGTATCGAAGCAAGCGAATCGAAAAAGCGCTTTCCGAAATTTCGTTGCCGGACCACGAAGCCGAGTGCGACGTGCTGCTCATCGAGGGCTACGGTCGCATTCCACACAAGGAAGCTGTGCACTTGCCCATCGGTCTCGCACTCACGCGCGCGGCTCTTTTGATTACACCGGCAGATCGGAGTATGGCGCTTGGACTCGCGGCGCGTGGGCTCGTCACGTGGGTGAATTTTCCGACGTTGGTCTCGGCTGTCGGCACGTATGAGGCGCCGCACATTGGATGGGAAGCGTCGTCGCCTACGGCAGACGTGGAGTTCAATCTCGAAAGTGACGCCAGAGCGGAGTGGCGGCGCGTGGAGGATGCCGCGATCGCATCGGCCATCACGCGTGCGATTGTTCGCATGGCCGTTGGCGAAGGGGCCGGTGCTGCCGCGCAAGGGGCTGCGGGGCGCAAGGCCGAGGGCGTGGGACTTCTTGTATCACTCATCACACAGGCGTCGCTCGCAGTCGCTGACACGCCGGACACGCGAAGTTGGGACGTGATGCCGGCGCGCGTGGCCATGAAACGCCTGCGTGTTCCGGCGGGCGAATACCAAGTCACGCTTTCTGCACGAGGTGCAGAGCGACGCGAACGCATCGTCCTTCCGGCAGGTGGCTTTCGCGTGGTATCGCTGTTTGCGTTGCGATGAAGCGCGTTCTCGGAGTCTTTCTATTCATAGCACTTGTGGCTTCTTGCAAGCGCGACCTGCCGCCGCCAGGTGTGGAGCGCGCGTGCGTGCTTGAATGCGAACGCGGCGTTTCCCGGTGCGATGCGCTTCAGTGCCGCCGTGGATGCGGGCTCATCTTGGATCGATTGCGTGAAGGCGAACGCCAAACCATCTTCACGTGCATGCATCACAAGGCCACAGAGTGCACTGACGCGCAGTGGGCCTCTTGCGCCGCACAAGTAGGTCCTTACATAGACGGAGGCCCTATCGCACCCGAGCGCAAAGCGTTCGAAGACGAGTAAGGGATGACGGGCTACTTCACGCGTTTTAGGAGCGCGTACGCTTCCACGATTTCCTTCTTCGGGCGATCCGTGCGCTCAAGCGGCGAAGTGAGAAGATCCCGACCATCAGCCGCGAAGTACAGGGCCTCGCCCTCTTCCGGTTCGCCTGGATTTGCGCGTACGCCGCCATCACGCAAGAAGCGAATCGCTCCTTGCAGACGCCTTCGCAGCGCCAGGTGTCCGTGCAAAAAATCGCCGCTCTTGCGATCCCGAACCGCGACGCAAAAGCCGTCGCGAAAGTGGTATTCCGTGTTTCGGGTGACGTACACCCGGTGACGGCGACGTTCGGGGCCGGTGTAGGCTCCGCTGATTTTTTCTGCCTTCTCGGACATGGAGCTTGATGATTGCCATTGAGCTCGGCGGGGCCAAGTTTTTGAGTCCTGGGTCGGTCACGCCGGGCGGGCAAGGTTCCCTCCCAAGGAGTGCTTCCCGAGGTTATGATGGGAATCATGAAGATTTTCATCGACAGCGCGGACCTCAACGAGATCAAAGAAGCCGTTTCAATTGGTGTGATCGACGGCTGTACGACCAATCCGAGTCTGCTTGCGAAGGTGGGCCGCAAGATCGAAACGGCGATTCCGGAGATTTGCGAGATCGTCGACGGTCCGGTTTCGGCGGAAGTCGTGGCTGTTGAGTGCAATGAGATTGTCGACGAAGGTCGCAAGCTCGCCAAGCTTCACAAGAACGTGGTGGTCAAGGTTCCGTTGATCGTCGAAGGATTGAAGGCGGTGCGGATTTTTACAAAGGAAGGGATCAAGACGAACGTGACCCTTTGCTTCAGTGCAAATCAAGCGCTGCTTGCGGCGAAGGCGGGGGCTACGTACATCTCGCCGTTCATTGGACGGCTCGATGACACTTCGCACGAGGGCATGCCGCTTATTGAGGACATTGTTCGTATCTACGACAATTACGATCTCGAGACCCAGGTGCTTACCGCGAGTGTGCGCAATCCGACCCACGTCGTCCAAGCTGCGCTTGCGGGATCTCATTGCGCTACGTTGCCTTTCTCGATCATCAAGCAACTTCTGAAACACCCGCTGACCGACAGTGGTCTTGCGCAATTCCTTGCAGATCACAAGAAGGCTGCAGCCGCGGCGAAGTAATTGCCTGTCTCGATCCTCGTTGAGTTTGGTCCGTACCGCGGAATTTCCTCGAGGGAAATTACCCGTCGCGCGCGGGTCATGTTGCGATCTCTCAATTGTGAAAGTGACGAGCTTTCAATCGTCCTAACTAACGATTCTCAAATCAAGAAACTCAACCAAATCTATCGACATAAAGACAAGCCAACGGACGTGCTCGCGTTTGCGCAAAATGAGGGCGAATACGGCGACGTCGCGGGAAACGTGCTTGGGGATGTCATTGTGAGCGTCCCCACGGCTGCGCGACAAGCGCGTGAAAAGGGCCACGCTCTGCTCTTTGAAGTGACCTATCTGCTCGCGCACGGTCTGCTTCACTTGCTCGGCTGGGATCACGAAACTGCCGCCAAAGACCGTAAAATGCGTGCCAAGACGGATGTGCTTATGAAGGATGCGCTCGCTCGGCCGCCTTCGCACAGCACGGCAAGTGTGCGCAAGCGGATCGTGCACAGGCCTAAAAAATAGGGGTGTATTGCGCTGCGCGTCACGGCCACACGTGAATTTCGGCACAAAACGCATGTCGCTTACAAAAAAGAGGCGCTTTTTCGCTTGCGGGCGCAAATCGAAGGGTGATACCGATCCTTGCGTCGCGTCCCGGAAAGTAGCTGAGGGACAGAGGCGGTTCGCCTCGTGTACATGAGGAAGCACGATTAAGCGGAACGTCTTTATGACAACAA
>JAHFDX010000550.1 GCA_023248785.1 Myxococcales bacterium | reverse complement strand
GGTCATGTTCATCAGTGTGCTTACCCTTCTCGCAGCCGGACTCATGCTGCTTGGCGGACTTGCCATGATGATCATGGGTGTCGTAGGCGGAGCCGCGGGTTCGGGCATGGGCGGCATGAGCGGCATTGGCATTGGCATCCTCTACCTCGTCATAGCGATCATGTACCTCTATCCGGGCGTCAAACTTTGGGCGTATGGCGGTTCGATCGGTCGGCTGCTTCACTCGCGCGCATCCGAAGACCTCGAAGTCGCGCTCCTCCATCAGAAATCGTTTTGGAAGTTCTCAGGCATCGCCGCGATCGTCGTGGTTGTACTCTACGTCATCGGCATCGGCGCTGCCGGCGTCGTGGGGTATCTCACGGCATCACGCGCAGCATCACACGCCGTGCCCATGAGCAAGTAGCAACCTCACCGCGTTACGCGAACGACTGCGTGCATCCCGTAGTGGTCCGAGAGCGGAACCTTGCCCGCAACCGTGTGCTTCCCAGTGTCGTCTCGACGCATGCCATCGACCGCATCGGTGTCGAACGTGCGATTCGCGGAAAGCGTTGCGTCTGCCTGGAAGCTCGAGAGAAAAATGTGATCGATCCAGGAATTCTGGTCGCCGTCTGTGTTCGCATTCGAAACACAGAATGTGCAACTTGGGACGTAGCTCGCGTTCACCGCTTCCTTAAGGGATGACAGCGCTGCGAGTGTTTTTGCGCCGTATGCCGGCACGGTCCCATCGCCAATTCCGTTTGCCTTATCTTCTGGAGTCGCATTGAGGTCGCCCATGACAATCGCACGTCTGCCGCTGCTCTTCGCCGTCACCCACGCAGCAAGTTGGGTCGCCTCCAGCGCTTGCTCCGCAATCCACCCATTCGTATCTCCTGCCCCGTATTGCCCGGTGTACGGAAAGAACGTGGTGTCCGAGAAGTACGCCGTGAGGTGTGTGCAATAGAGATCAACATCTGCACCATTTGGTAGCGCCGTAGTGGCCTTCGCGACAATGCGCCTATTCCACGTGCTCGGAAGCACGAGTTGTTCTGCGTTCGAAAGCGGGTAACGCGAAAGCAACACGATCCCATTCTGTCCGTTGCCGAAGACTCCTCCGTGCTTATTCGTAGTGCACTCCTCGCGAATCTCTTTGAACGTCGAGGTTGGCAATGTCGCTGCCAAGCACCCGTAACAACGCTTGTCGGTGGCACCGAGCAATCGCAACGCGCTCAGCGCACACGAAGCCTTCGCGCATTCGGTGCTCGTTGTCTTGCCGTCGTCCGAGTCAGGAACGGTAGAACATTTGGATTTGAGACAATCCAGTCCGGCCGTGAGGTCGGTCGCTTGTGTGTCCACGCACGGAGCAGCGGTGTAATCCGGTGGCGTGGCGCCGTTCGCATCCTTGTTGTCCGTGACCGGCGTGTCGAGATTCGTCTCGAACTGCACCGCGTAGGGAAGTTTCACCTTCGCCGCCGCGACGAGCGAGTCTTTGTCCGCTTTGTACCAGGCCTCCTGTACGCACATCACGTCGGTATCAAGCGATCCAAACGCCGAAAGAAGCGCCGTGCGTCGTGCGCTCTCGTTCGGAACGAAACTGCCCGCAAGACCGAGATTGTATGTATCGATACGAAGATCGACGGACGTCCCGGCGTCCGTTGTCGCTCCAGCATCGGGAGCGGCAGCAGTCGTTGAACAGGAGGCGACGATCAATCCAGCTGTGAGGACAACAAACGAGGCGACACGGTTCATGGCTCGCATATGACTCGACCGTTCGTCCGTGGTCAAGCACGAGACAACCGGTGCACCCGCGTGTCATTTAGCAAGTGGTGTCACTCAACGCGGGGACACTTGAATGCCTCGTGCCGACGTGCCCATCCACGTGACAGAGGCGCGCGAGATGATGCTGCGTCGATTCTTGCTCAAATTCACATTCCGGAGTGCAATGCAGCACATGTCTCACCGGCCGATCCCTCTTCAATCGCTCTCGTGCGTCCTGTCTCTTGCGCTCGGCGTCGCATGCACCCCGAGTGCAAAACCGAAAGATCCGCAGCCCGCCGTTCCGGTCTCAACAACCGGCACAACGTCGCCCCCCGCTGCGGCGCAGGCGGTGTCGCACAAAGAACTCGGCGCAGAAATTATTGCGTGGCTCAACGCAGACCAAGACGGAAAGGTTCGCGCGCTCTTTAGCGACGCTATGAATAGAGCCCTTCCCAACGATGCGGCCGTTTCGCAGATGTGGAAAACCACGGTCAGCAAGTTTGGTGGCTTCAAGAAGCTCATCGATATTGTCGAGAAAGAAGAGGGAGCCTACCGCGTCGTCGTTGCTACTTGCGATTTTGAAAACGAGCCGATGGACGTGCGCCTGGTGTTCAACAAAGACCAGCATCTTGCGGGCGTCCAAATTAGGCACACACAGAATCCGAATGCGTACGGGCCGCGGCCACAGCATCCCAAGCCGCCTTTCGAATATGAGGCGCGTGAGGTCGCGTACGACAACGACAAAGACAAGACGCATTTCACTGGGACACTCACGCTCCCCAAGGGCAACGGTCCTTTCCCCGCCGTCTTGCTCATTACGGGGTCAGGAACGCAAGATCGGGACGAGACAATCTTTGGCCATAAGCCCTTTCTTGTCATTGCCGATCAGCTGACCAAGAACGGCATCGCGGCATTGCGCGTCGACGATCCCGGGTCTGGCGGATCCACGGGCGACGTGAAGAACGCGACCATCGAAATGCACGCGCGCGATGCCGAAGCGGGCATTGCGTTTCTAATGGGTCAAAAAGAAATTGACCCGAAGCGCGTCGGATTGATTGGCCACAGCGAAGGCGGCATCATCGCTGCCGTCGTCGCAGCAGGATCGAAAGACGTTGCGTACGTTGTATCGCTTGCGGGCACAGGAATTTCAGGTGCCGAGCTTAATCCCATGCAAATTGAAGCGATCTTGCGCGCAGAAAAGAAAATAAAGCCCGATGGCATCAATGCCATCGTCGCAGCGCAACGCAAGCTAATGAGGCTTTTGGCGAACGATGCGGACGATAAGGTCATCGGCGAAGCTGTAAGAGAGGCCTTTAGTGTCGCGCAACAACACGCCCCGACCGACGCGCAAAAGCAAGCCGAGCAGAAATTGCTCGAGCACAGCCTCGAATTGCTGCAGATGCCATGGTTCCGAAGCTTCGTGAAGCTCGATCCGCGCCTTTACTGGAGCAAGGTCACGATCCCTGTGTTGGCGATGAACGGCGACAAAGACACGCAGGTTCCGGCCGATGAGAATCTCGGCGCGATCAAGAAGGCGCTCGCGAAGAACAAG
>JAHFDX010000549.1 GCA_023248785.1 Myxococcales bacterium | reverse complement strand
TCCCATAGTGTCCCCCTCACCTGGACCCTTCCTTCGCCGTAGACCTTCGCACTAGAGCAGCGAGTCCATGGAAACACGCGCGTTCCACGCCGATGCGTTTGCGTACACAGGCACGCCTACCTGCGGAAGGGCTTCCACGAACGGCAAACACAGTTCCGGTCGCTTCCAGTTATGCTCGACGCATGCGTGACGGCCGGTTCGAAGAGTCGAGATCGGAGTTCGGGCGGGAAACGCCATGGGCTCTCCTCCTTGCCTTCGCAAGCATCTCCATCGCTTGCTCCAGCGATCCCGTCGCCTCGCCTTCCTCCGCCGACGCCACCTCACCCGCTCTCTCCGACGCCAGCCTTGACGCGAGCGCCGTGCCCGAAGTCGCCACCGATGCTGCCGACGCAAGGCCCACGTGCCACAACGTCCCCCCCGCCGCAGACTCGCGCCGTGCTGTCGTCATCTCCCATCCATCTGCAACAGGCGGAGCCGAATCGGCCCGTCATGAACTTTTTGTCCTCGAACCGTCCGGCACCCTCACGCGCACGGGGACCACTTTCGATCTCGGAAAATCATCAAGTACTGTTACATTTACCCCGGATGGCGCGTTGGGGTTCGTGGCGCTCTCTGACGGTGCGATCGGCGCTTTTTCAATCGCGGCCGACTTCACCATCAAAGTCATTCATGCCCATTTCACGGGCCCCTTTTACGCTACGAACCTCGAGGTTTCCCCCCACGGCCACAGTCTTGTCGTCGTCGACTCAAACACCATAGAAAACGGTGGCGGCCTCTACCGGCTCGCCATCAACTGCGACGGAACGCTTCGCTACGAGGCCAAGATAGAGTCGACGAGCGCCGCTTTCTCTGTAGGCGTTTTCTCCACCGCACCGTGGTCGCTCCTTGTTCCGGGTCGATCGGTCGCCGACGCGGGCAGCAATGATGATGTCTTCCTCTTTGAAATATCCGAAACGGCAGCCATTGCGCGCGACAGCGGCACCGCGTTTTCGGGAACAGACGAGATCGTTAGCGCTCTCGCCACAACCAAAGATGGCGCATATGTGCTTGTGGCAGACGACAGTATCGTTGCAGGAAACCGCGTCGCAGTACTCGATGCCAAGACGTTTGCTCCCGTGAAGCAACTGTCCGCGGAGTTCCCTTCGGCCATTGTCACATCACCCTTTAACAACGCAGCACTCGTTGTGAGTTCTGACACGGTCGCAAAATTGCGCATCATAAGTTACGATTCATCGAAACACGGGGGCAACTTCACGCTGTCCGGTGAGGTCAAATACACTCTCGGGAAACCCTCACTGCCACAACGCGCGGCCTCCCTACAACGAGGACCCCTAAGCGGACGAGTGCTCGTGACTGAAACCACAGCGCTTCGGCAACTCCAGTTTGGTTCGGACGGCTCGCTTACCGATGTCTCGATCACCCAACTCGGATCGGGCGCCGAAAACATCGTGGGCAGCCTTGGCATCGTTCCCTGACATGAGCCCTCCGTGATCATTGCGCTCAACAATCCGATCCAACCGTATGCGTGGGGCTCAAAGTCGTTTCTGCCTCACTTCCTAGGCGTTCCCGCAACGGGCATACCCCAGGCAGAGCTGTGGATGGGCGCCCACCCGGTAGCCCCTTCGCGTGACGCGACGACAGGGCTCACACTCCACGAGCTCATTGCGAAGAACCCACGCAAATGGTTAGGGGCCGAAGCTTCTGCCCAGTATGGAACGCTGCCCTTCTTGATGAAGGTACTCGCCGCGGACGAACCGCTTTCAATTCAAGCCCACCCCTCGCTTGAACAGGCCGAGGTCGGGTTTGCACGCGAAGAGGCGCTTGGGATTTCGCGTTCGGCGCCCGATCGGCTCTACCGCGATCGCAACCACAAGCCCGAACTCATTTGTGCGCTAACCCCCTTTGAAGCCCTTTGCGGATTTCGAACGCCACCGCAAGTGCAAGCGCTCGTACGAACGCTTGACGCACGCGCGCTGCGTTCTTGGCTTCCGCACTTGGAAACGACAAATGACACTCGAGCGATCTTTCGCTTCGTCGCAACATTGCCCGAACAGGAGCGTAAGCGAACCATCGACGAGCTCCTATCGTCGCTTCACCGCTTGGATGCTGCGGACGCGCGTGTTCGCTTTTGGATTGAACGCGCGGCTTCGCTTTACCCAGGCGACATGGGTGTGCTTTCCATCCTGCTTCTCAACTACGTAAAACTCGAGCCCGGCGAGGCACTCTATCTTCCCGCGCAGCAGCTGCACGCGTACCTGGTCGGCGCTGGAATCGAGATTATGGCGAACAGCGACAACGTGTTGCGTGGTGGCCTGACACCCAAACACGTGGACGTTGCCGAGTTGCTCGATGTGCTCAACTTTGCGCCATACAATCCCCCAATTCTGAGACCCGCACGCGCGGGCGTGTACGCAACCCCTGCCGAAGAGTTCGAGCTCTCACGTGTGACCGTGCGCCCCAATCAGCCGATCACGTTTTCGACACACGGACCTGAGATCGTACTCTGCACGGGGGGCTCGATCGAGCTCCGAGCCAAGGCGACCCTCGTTTCTCTTGTGCAGGGGCAGTCGGCCTTCGTCGCGGCCGCCCTCCCACAGTACGAGGTACACGGCGAAGGGAACTTTTTTCGTGCAACCCTTCCACGTTGATAGGCTCGACCTATGGGCCGCACGATCCTTGTCACCGGCGCGACCGACGGCATTGGCCGTCGCACGGCTGTTCGACTTGCAGAGCTTGGACATCACGTCATTGTTCACGGTCGAAACGATCAACGCATCGAGCGTGTGCTCGACGAGATTCATGAAGGAAATCCGGCTGTTTCGCCGTCAACCGTCACAGGTGATTTTGCGTCGTTACGAGATGTGGAACAAATGGCACGCGATCTTTGTGCGAACCATCCCGTCATCGACGTGCTGCTGAACAACGTCGGCATCTACCAAAAACACCGCGAAGTGTCCGAGGACGGTTACGAAATGACGCTGGCGGTGAATCACCTTGCACCCTTCCTACTCACGCATCTGCTGCTTCCCCTCGTTCGTTTGAGCGACGCGGGCCGAATCATCAACGTGAGCTCGGTTGCTCACATTCGCGGAAACTTGAGCTTGGAAAACCTTCAACTCGAACAGGACTTTGACGAATACAAAGCCTACGCGGCCTCGAAACTCGCCAACGTCTTGTTCACCGTGGAACTTGCGAAACGGCTTGGGCCGCGCCCCGTTGCGCACGCGCTGCATCCGGGCGTTGTTTCGACCAAACTGCTTCGCGACGGATTTAGAACGCAAGGTACCG
>JAHFDX010000039.1 GCA_023248785.1 Myxococcales bacterium | reverse complement strand
ACAGCTTAGGGAGTGAGGATTTATTTGTTCTTTTGAAGGAGACCCAACCATGCGACCGGACATCTTTCAAAGTTTATGCACCGGACATCCTTGTAAAGTCCTGACAGCGTCCTAGCCCTACCATCTGCCGCCGTTGACGCGGCCGATGAAGTCATAGGGATATCCGAGGGTTGGGCGGCTCACATCGTCAAGTTTCTTGACCTCTTCTGGACGTAGCCGAAATGAACCTGCCGCGATGGCGCCATCGAGTTGTTGTTGATTGCGCGCGCCGAAAATAACGGACGTTACGTGCGGCCTCTGGACAAGCCACGCGAGTGCAACCACCGCCGGCGTGCCACCCCGTTCCTTCGCGATGGCGGATGTGGCCTCGAGCACAGCCCAGTTTTGGTCCTTGCTCAAATCAACCCAATGCCCCGAGTCCTTGGCAAGCCGTGTTCCCTCGGGAATCGCCTGGCCCCGCGCATATTTTCCGGAAAGGAAGCCCCCGGCAAGCGGTGACCACGGCAAGATTCCGAGCCCGAATTCGCGGCAAACCGGAACGTGTTCGCGCTCGATGTCGCGACACACAAGGCTGTACTGCATTTGAATCGACGTGAAACGCGAAGTGTTTTCGCTCTTTGAAAGCCAAAGGCTGTGCACCAATCGGTACGCGGCGTAGTTGCTCGCACCGAGATAGAGCACCTTGCCTTGCGTTACGAGATCGTCGAGCGCGCGCAGCGTTTCTTCCTCGGGCGTGTCGTTGTCCTGCATGTGAATTTGATAAAGGTCGATCCGATCCGTCTTCAGGCGCGTAAGGCTCTCCTCGACTGCGCGCATGATGCGAATACGCGCAGCGCCCGTGCCATTGGGACCCGCGCTCATGCGAAAGCGAAACTTCGACGCAAGCACAACCCGCTCGCGCTTTTTTGCTCGTTCAAACCAGCGCCCGATCACGCGTTCGGACAGACCGTCGTTGCCGTAGACGTCTGCGGTGTCGACGAAGTTGATCCCTGCATCAAGCGCGCGATCGAGGAGCGCATGCGACGTTTCCTCATCAGATCCAAGCTTGTGCATGAACGATGTTTCGTCGGCCTCGCCGAACGTCATGGCGCCAAAACACAAACTCGAAACGCGAAGCCCGCTGTTGCCGAGCCGGCGATACTCGAGAGCGTCGCTCATTTGCTCTTCGGAATGTTGCAAGTGGTCGTGTACCGAATGGGTGCGTCCACGAATCGTCCGCCGACGGGGTCCACCTTGATGCCGTTGTCGCCCATAGGCACCCAAGAGAGCCACCCGGTGGCCTTGCCTGCGACACCCGCTTTGCCCGTGTACTCCTCTTTGAGCTCCCACTTTTCGACGGCGAGCAGATAGGCCCCGTATACGGTCCACTTGACGCCCGGAATCGTCACATACGCCGCTACGCCGTTTTCGTTGATCTCATCGTGCTTGTCATCTTTGTTTGGCTCGCGCGTGATCCGTACGAAAAGAGAGGTGTCATCCGGCTTGGGCACTGTTGCTACGCGCACTTGCCAGCCGGTTTCGTGGCACTCAAAACTCAGCTTCGAGACCTTCTTGCCTTTCACTGTGCCCGCAATGTGGTCCTTTGGGTGCTTCGAGAAGGACGGGATCCACTCCGGATGCGAAGGCCCACCGTCGCCCATGATGATCCCAGCGTCGGGCGTGATGCTATTGATGATCTTTCGGATGCCGTCTTCCACGGATGCATCCAAATTGCGCGGAGGCGGTGGTTCCTTATGAACCCCCGTTTCAGGGCGTTCCGCGAGCAAGGGTTCCGGTGGCGTGGAGCGCTTACAACCGAAGAGCACTACAAATAGAATGAATGTTCGTCGCATCATCTCACCTTGTCGGCGACGCAGTGTACACGAGGTCAACCCTTGAGAAGACGCATCTGTTCCAAGGGGTGATATCAGTGGGGGCAGCTGGTTCGACGGCTACCTTTGTTCGATCGGCACGTAGTTTGTGAGTGTGGCGCCTGTGTAAATCTGCCGGGGGCGACCGATCTTCGTGCTCGTATCGTCGATCATTTCCTTCCAGTGCGCGATCCAGCCCGGCAGACGGCCAAGTGCGAAAAGCACCGTGAACATGTTGGTTGGAAACCCCATCGCGCGGTAGATGAGGCCCGAATAGAAATCGACGTTTGGGTAAAGCTTGCGTTCGACGAAGTACGAGTCTTTGAGGGCAGCCTCTTCGAGCTGGATGGCGATGTCGAGTAGCGGGTCGTTGACACCGAGCTTGCCCAAGACCTTGTGCGCCGCGTCCTTGATGATTTTCGCGCGTGGATCGAAATTTTTGTACACGCGATGACCGAAGCCCATGAGGCGAAAGTCGCTGCTCTTGTCTTTCGCGAGATCGACATACTTTTTTACATTGCGGCCGTCTTTGTTGATCTGCTCGAGCATCTCGAGCACTTCCTGGTTCGCGCCGCCATGAAGCGGACCCCACAAAGCGCAGATGCCCGCAGCCACCGATGCAAACAAATTCGCCCGCGATGATCCGACCAAGCGAACCGTCGACGTCGAACAATTTTGTTCGTGATCGGCGTGCAAGATGAGGAGCAGGTTCATCACGCGCTCGAGCTCAGGATCGATCGTGTACTCCTCGGCGGGCACGCTGAACATCATGTGCAGGAAATTGCCGCAGTATTTGAGCGAGTTTTTTGGGTAAACGACGGGTTGGCCGATCGACTTCTTGTACGCGAACGTTGCGATTGTGCGCACCTTCGAGATGAGTCGCGCAATGGTGATGTCGAGAATTTCCTTGTTCCCGACGTCGAGCGCTTCCGGGTAGTAGCTCGATAGCGAACACACCATGGCGGACAAGATCGCCATCGGATGTGCGGTCGACGGATATCCGTCGAAGAAGTGTTTCATGTCCTCGTGAATGAGCGAGTGACGTGTGAGCAAGTTCGAGAACTTTTCGAGCTCCGCCTTCGTGGGGAGCTTGCCGTACACCAGGAGGTACGCGGTTTCGACGAATGTCGATTTCTCGGCGAGTTGCTCGATGGGAATTCCGCGATAGCGAAGAATGCCGTTGTCACCGTCGATGAACGTGATGCCGCTCTTCGTGGATGCCGTGTTCATGAACGCAGGATCGAGCGTTACGTAACCCGTCTTTGCGCGAAGCGCGGCGACATCAATCGCTTTCTCTTGCTCGGTGCCAACAATGATGGGGGCCTCGAACTTCGTGTCGCCGAGGGTAATGGTTGCCTTATCCGTCACAGGAACCTCCGAAGACTTGGATCTTGGATGCTACGCAGCGCGTTGTCGCGGGGCTAGCCGAATTGTTGAGAAGGTCTTCCCGCCTAACGAGTCGAAAAAACCTGGCCATCTTGCGCTTCGGATAAAAAGCGGCGAAGGTGCGGTCGTTCCATGCAGACCCGCTCCATGACCAAGGCCGATTTTGATCGCATCGTTGAGGTGATCGACCACTGGTGGGGGGGACCGATCGGCACATTCGCTCACCCCATCTTCTTCTACGAGCTTGGGCATCACGCGCTCGTTTGCGACGATGCCGACGAGATGATTGGCTTTCTGCTCGGCTTCGTGATCCCCTCGAAATCCGGCGCCGTCGGCTACGTCCACTTGTGTGGGATTCATCCCGACTACCGCAGACGTGGCGTAGGTCGGGTTCTGTACCAGCACTTTTCACAGGCATGCGTGGCGGCCGGATGTACGCGCCTTAAGGCGATTACGACGCATGGCAACGAAGGCTCGATCCGTTTTCACATCGCGCTAGGATGGAGAGCCAAAGAGGTCGACGACTACGCAGGGCCAGGCCGCAAGCGAATCGTATTTACGCGCGAGCTGACTGGTTCTTCGGCGATGTAAACGCAGCAAAAAAGGAGACATTCCATGCTGCCTATGGTCCCCCTTTCGACCGAGCTCCTTCGAGAACTTGCACTCTTCGGTGGCCTCTCGGATGACGTACTTACCCAACTTGCAGAGGCACTCCAAACACTATCCCACTCCGCCGGCTCCGTGATTTTTCGCGAGGGTGAAGCTGCGCACGAGATGTACGTGATTCTCGACGGCGAACTGGAAGTGTTAAAACGCAGCCGGCGAGGGCGCGAGTCGCGCGTGGCCGTTTTGGGCCCGGGTGACAACTTGGGCGAAATGGCGCTCATCGACATGCAAAATCGGTCGGCGACCGTGCGTGCGATCGCGCCCACGCGCCTTTTACGGATCACGAGCGAAGACATGGGCGCTCTCTACCGCAACGATCTCAAGGCGTACGCGCTCATCGTCCTCAACATCGCACGCGATCTGTCGCGCCGCCTTCGTGTGAGCGATGGCATCATGGCCGACTTCATCGCGAATGTGCTCGACGAGTTCGTGCAACGCGCACGCACGCGCCCAACCGACCCGCCTGCGTAATCGTTCAATCTAAGTTACGAATGGGGCTTCGCGTCTGGGTCAGTTCCCGCGTCTGCATCTGTTCCTGTGTCCGGTGGGGAGCTGTCGGTGCTGGCGTCGCTATCACCATTGGCGGACGCTCCGGAATCCGGCGGTGCGGACGCAGTGGCCTCTTTGTTGTCCGCCCCTCCCGAGGATCGCTCACCCTTGCCCGAGCCTTCGTCGTACGGCGGAAGTGGCTGCGGGTTGAGCGAGCAACCGGCGGCAACGACGAGCGCGGCCGCGATAAGGCGAATTTGCGCGCCGTTCATCCGCCGCCTCCGTCGATGGCTGAGCTTGCGTCAATGCCAGCCTCTATCGGCGCTCCGTCGGATCCTGCGTCGACGTCCGGGTTCTCCGTGGCATCCACATCATAACCCCCAGCGTCTGCCTTGGGCACGGTCCCAGTGTCGTTTCCGACTCCGCTGTCAGAGCCAGAAAACTGCGTCGTGCTACCCGCGCTCGCGTCCGCTGAATCGTTGAGCGCCGGAGGGGCAAGAGGAGGCAACGGCTGCGGATTGAGGGTGCATGCACCGACGAGTGCAAAACACGCTCCGGCGAGCCAACCGAGTTGGACTGACAAACGCACGCGCATCGGGCGATCTCTATGCAAAGAAAAGTCCATTCGCAAACTTGATTCTTTTCGAGGGGTTAGACTTTCTGCCCGTGTGCCAGCTTGGCACATCTGCCGTTCGCTCGCGAATAGAATTGGAATAGTAGCTTTGGATTGAGCCATCGCAAGGCAACGCTGGCAGTTAACGACCCGCCCGGGCTATGAGGAGTTCATGTCTGAACACGAGGCCCGCTTGAAGAGGGCTGTCGAACTTGCTTATGAGGTCGATGGAGTCGTGGCCGCGCGAGTTTGGCGGTGGGAAAACGACTTTTTCGTCGGCGTGGTGACCGCATGTGGCTCGGACGTCGTCCTTCGTGTGGTGACTGCTGCCATTGCGGGGCTCGCCCAGCCCGAGGAAACGTGGTCGGTGGGGCTCCTTCAAGATCCTCTGGAGCGTCTTTGCAAAGACGGGGAAAAAAAACGGCGGGAGGAACCTGTCCTCACGCCGCTAAACCGGATTGAGCGGGTCCGCTCGGCTTAACGCCTCGCGTACGTAGTGCGCAATCAGTTCGAAACGAAAATCGCCTCAATTTGGGCTTGAACCTGCTCTTCGGTTTGCCCACGTGCGATCGCAATTTCGCGGACGATAAGCGTGCGCGCCGCTTCCAGCATTTTGCGCTCACCGAACGACAATTGCTTGTCGGTTTTCAGTCGATAGAGATCGCGAAGCACTTCGGCCACGTCGTAGATCGATCCCGTTTTGATCTTGTCCATGAACCCGCGATAGCGGCGGTTCCAAGTTTGGTTGTCGAACGCAACAGTACGTTCGCGCAGAATGTCGAAAATCTCTTCGATTTCATCTTCGCCAACCACCTGGCGAAGGCCAACGGCCACCGCATTGGAGACTGGAACCATGATTTGATTCTTCGTGTTCAGCACGCGCAATACGTAAAAGCGTTGACGGGTTCCCGCGATGTCCTTCTCTTCGATGCGAACGACCTCGGCCACTCCCTGCGCGGGGTAGACCGCTTTGTCGCCTACCTTGAACTTGATTTCGACAGCTGCTCGCGCTCCTGCTTGCATCTCAACTCCTTGCGACGCGTGGACAGTTGTCTACGCGTGAAGCAAAACGAAACCTCCCTCCCCATGAAGATGACGGGGAGCTCGATCATTTCGCTTTGCAGTTCGTGTTCGCCGTTTGATGGGCGCCTGTTCCTATCGAAGGGGGGCGCTCCGGCGAGAAGGTTTCCAAATACGACAGATCTACTAACAGATAGGTGGCTTGACGACTTTGCTCCGACCGCCGTTATGGAATCCTTCTTGAACGAAGGAAACGGTTGAGGTCAGAACCCTAGGCGCGTGGATAGTACTTAGTTGTTCGTCTCCTGTCAAAGGGTCCCGTCAACTTTTCTGTTTTCATCTCCTCTTTTAATTACCTTGGTCTTGGGGGTCTTGGGGCTTGTCGTGTCAAAAAAAGCTTTCGAGCAAGGCCCCAGCGCACGCCTCGGTCCGAGACCATGACGCTTGCGCTGCCGAGCTGCTCCACCACTCCGACTGCGATCATTCCTCCCGAAACAATGACGTCGGCCCTCTTTGGATCCAATCCCGTTACGTTGCGTCGCTGATCGAGTGTCATTAACGCAAGGCTACGTGTGACATGCCGGAGCATGTCTGTCGACATCCTACATCCATGAATTTTGGAAGACTCGTACGGCTCCATCTCAAGCGCGATCGCTGCGAGAGTGGTCATTGTCCCGGCAATCCCTATCGTCTGACGGCTGGGCTTGAGAGAAATCGCAGCCAGCGTCTCGCTCACGTATCGAGCAACAGCGTCGAGCTCTGCAGCAGTGGGTGGATCGCTTGCGAGGAAACGCTCGGTCAAACGTACGCTGCCGAGATCGAAGCTCTTTGCGAAACCAATACTTGCCCCTTCCGCCGAGAGCATGCCGTGTACGATTTCGGTGCTCCCCCCGCCGATGTCAAACACCACGATGGGATCGCCTCGCGTCACGGAAAGACCTGAGAGCGCACCGTCGAACGTGAGGTGCGCCTCTTCGTCGCCGCTGATCACACGAATGGGAGTACCAAGTTCTTGAGTCGCAAACTCGTGAAGTGGTTCCGCGCCGGCTGCGTCGCGCATGGCGCTCGTGCCCACGATGTCCATCTCCGTAGCACCGTAGCTGCGAATGACAGTCGCGTAGTCCTTTAGGCACGCGAGTGTGCGTTCGATGGCTTCAGGGGCAAAGCGCCGTGTCTTATCGACACCTTGGCCTAGACGAACGATGGTTGCGCGTTCTTCAAGGGGCACCAAACCGTCCGGATGGTCGGCCTTCGATTCAGCGACGAGCAGCAAAGCCGTATTCGTTCCAAGGTCAATGGTGGCGACGCGCATAGCGCTTTGTTAGCGCATCCTGAGCCGCAGGCGATGCTCAGGACGGGACCTCACTCGCCGATGTCTTTTAGATTGAGCATCTCTTCCACGTTGGGTTGCAGGACGAGCTCCACGCGGCGATTGCGCTTCATTTCGTCAACCGACTGTTTCGAAACGGAGCCTGCGATGGGATCGAGCGTTCCGTATCCGGCAGCCGACCAATTCTTTGGATCCAGACCGCCACCCGCCGGTGCATCCTTCGGTCCGACAACCGGTTTCTTCGATTGTTCCGGTGCCGTAAGAAACAAAACGACCGAACGTGCGCGCGCAAGGCTGAGCCCCCAGTTATCGCGGAATGGCCCCGCCGGGCCGTACTCTTGGTTGTCGGTGTGGCCGGCGACCTGAAAAAGGCGAACTTTCAGCTGATCATCGCCCCGAATAATGTCCGCGACCTGCTTCAAGACTTTCTTCCCCGCAACCTTCAGCATGTCCTGGCCCGAATCGAACAAGATGTCGCCCGGTAGCTGGATGACCATTCGGTTGTTCCTCACAACAACTTTGAGACCGGCAGCAGTGAGTTTTTCAAGCCGAGCTTTCAGGTCGCGAAAGCGCGCCTTCATCTCTTCTAGCTGCTTTACGCGCTGCTCGTACTGCTGAAGTGCCTCCTTTAGCTTGGTCTTTTCCTCTTCGGAGTTTGCCGCCCGAAGGCCCGCCTCCTGCATCTTGGCGCGGAGCTCTTCGATCTCTGTCTGAGCGTTTTTGTGCTTCGCTTGCTCTTGCTCGAACATTTCGTTCGACGTTTTGACCTGTGCCTTCAGGCCGTCTATCTCGCGCTGAAGTCGCTGCATTTCCTCATCGCTGTGACCGCAGGCGGCGGTTCCAAGCGAGAGTGCAAACACGAGCGGTAAAAAACGCAACGCAATGGTCTTCATATTTGTCACCTGTGTCCGTTGTATTTCCGCGGACGATATCGCAGCGCTCTTGGGCTGCTCTCGTCAAGTACGGCGTCACGTGCAAGCCGCCGAGAACAACACAACAGCATTCGTCAAGCACTTCATAATCTTTTTTCGTTGACAACTAACGTAGGTGACCATATAGGTAATGTAAATCACCTCTGCAGGAGGCATTGAATATGGCTGCGAAGAAGATGAAAGCGGCGCCCAAGAAGGCGGCCCCAAAGAAGACCAAGACGACCAAGAAGGCTGCCAAGACCGTGAAGAAGGCGGCCCCAAAGAAGGCGGCAAAAAAGCCTGCGAAGAAGAAAGCGGCGAAGAAGACAGCTAAGAAAGCTGCCAAAAAGCCTGCCAAAAAGGCGTCAGGTCGCTCGGCTGCGAAGAAGGGCGGCGGGAAGAAGGCCGGTTCTAAAGGTGGGAAGACGGCTCCTCCTGCTGGAGTACCCTCGATGCTAGGGGGCGCTTCCAGCATGCATGATACCGGTGAGGAATAAGCCTCCTTATTTTGGAGAGCTGAAGAGGGCGTCTTCTACGGAGGGCGCCTTTTTTTATTTGCGCACCGGCTAAGTGCCCCCGTCGCCCGAGTTGCCCTTCTGTGGGTGGAAGAGCCATTCGTAATGGACGGTGCTCTCTTTTCCCTGTGGATGCTCCGGGAACGCGAGCGTTTTCAGGTGGTCGAGGAGACACTTCGACAACGTTTCATCTGCGTCATCGCTTCTCAACTTGTCGAGTTCGGCGCTGGTCACCTTGCCTTTGGGATCGAGCCTGAACACGACCGCTTTTCTCACGTTTTTCCAAGTGAGGCGGGAGTACGCTTCATCGTAACACGCCCGAAATGCGGCTTTGTGGGAACGAAGGACCCTTAGAATCCCTTCGCTTCGTGCGCTCGCGCGTTCGCCCGCGGGCCCAGGGTCGACAGACGCATCGAGGTGATACTGCGAGGCGAGTCGCAGGGTCTCCGTCGACAGCAGCGCCGCGTCTGGGGCTGGCGGTGCGGCATCTGTGACGGTCACGGGTTCTGGTGTTGCGATGGGTGCTCGCGTGGGCGCGCATGCAAACAGTATTGCCACTAGCGGCGCGATGAGGCGAATGCCGACGTGCATCCCAAAGGCACTAGCAAGCCGCACGCACAGAGTCATCTTTTGGGGCGCACATCGCCGATTCGCTACGACGCCTTCAAGAACGGCTCCCACTCCCTGTAGGGTTCGGAATGGCGAAGCAGGATTTGCGTGACTACGGACCAACGTGGCTTCATGGGGCGCTTGGCGAGGCGCATGTTCGCTTCTTCGGGAGTGCGACCGCCTTTTCGCAAATTGCAGGTGCGACACGAGGTTACAAGATTTTCCCAGGACGCGGCGCCGCCGCGTGAACGTGGGAAGACGTGGTCAATGTTGAGGTCGTGCGGACCCGGTGACAGGCCGCAGTACTGACATTGAAATTGATCACGGAACATCAAATTTCGGCGCGTGAGGCGAATCGCCGCTCGTGGCCTAAGATCGTACCGAGTTAGATGAACCACACGCGGAACGCGAAGCAGTCCACCGATAATGGGGATGTTCGGCTCATGCGAGCTCGGATGAACGGCCCTCCAGGCGCTGAAATCGTAAAGCTCGCCTTCATCAAACGCATGCGCTGCGCCGCAGTACATGAGCACGAGCGCTCGACGCACGTTCGTAACTTCGATTGCCTCGAAGTTACGATTAAGCACAAGGACCGGCTCACTCAGAAGGTCCACCATACACACGCTCTATTCTCAAAATGTAGCATGCCGCCCAACTTCGCCAATTTTCCAAGCAACGATCTTGAGGGATCGATCACTTCCTCCGTCATCGTCCTCGCGCTACGTTGATGAACAGATGTCGAACGAAGTGCACGATCCCGAAGGTGGTGTTGCCGTTCCGACTCACGCGGCCGAAGGTGAATCGCCCTGGAAACGTAGGGCGTTGGTGATTGGCCTTGCTGCGACAGCTTGCTCGATCGCGGCGCTGGTGCTCATCGGCATGAATGATGGTGCGGTGTATGCAAAACCCGTGGATGAGTTGCTTGCGCAACGCGCAAAGTTCATCGGCCGGCCGGTGCGGCTTGAGGGGAACCTCGTGCATGGCTCGCTTTTGATGCGGGAATCACCCTGCGAGTATCGCTTTCGACTCGAGCGAGGCGCTGCCACAATTGAGGTGCGCTATCCGCAGTGCGTGGTTCCAGACACGTTTCGTGATGTACCCGATATGGATGTTGGGGTGACGACCGAAGGACAACTTCAAGCGGATGGGACGTTTTTGGCGACATCGGTTCTTGCCAAGTGCCCCAGCAAGTACGAGATGAAAGATCGCGAGAAGCGTGGTGAGAAAGCGCCGCACACGGCCAGTTCTCCACGTCCGTAACCCGCTTTGTCCGTAGCGAGTCACAGTCGATGACCACATGTTTGTGGTCTCGCTCCAAGAACGCGTATCCTGAACCGAACACGGGACCTCCGTCCCTTCCGTCCGCGAGAAACGCATGCGATCTGCTTTGCGACTTGGTACCGCTATCTTTGGAATTACTCTGCCCCTGCTCGTGGTTTTGCAGGTGCACGCACAATCCGGCAACGGATATCCGGACGCGTGCGCAGATTCAACCGTGACGCAAGGCGCGCGTGATCGCGCGCACACGCACTACAAGCTTGGCAAGCAGTACCTCGACGAGGCTAGTTACGACAAAGCCATCGAGATGTTCAAGGACTCGTATCGCCTTGATTGCAGTGTTCACGATCTATTGCCCATCATTGCGGCTACATACGAGCGAAAAGGGGATCGTCCAGAGGCCATTCGCGCGCTCGAGCTCTATTTGAATCGCGTACCGGCACCTCCCCCCGAGAAGAAGGATGAGGTTGAAGCGCGCGCAAAGATCGAGCGACGCATCAAAAACCTGAAGGACCAAATCGCCCCGACGGCACCCCCTCCGACCGTACCGACCACACACCCCACCGCGTCTGTCGCGCCCACCGCGTCGGTTGCACCCACCGCGTCGGTTGCGCCCACCGCGTCGGTTGCGCCTCCGCCGAAGGAAGTGCCGAAGGAACGTGGAAAAGGTGGTCGATCGGCGTGGCCGCTGGCTGTGTCGGGCGTCGGCGTCGCAGGCGGCGCGGTGGGAACGATCCTCTTTTTTGTGGGCAATGCTCCCTACCAGGAAGCTCTTACCAAGTGCACCACGCGAAAGGCCGATGGACAACTCACCTGTGCAGGTGGCGGAAGAACCGAGCAACAGGCCAATCAGATGGCTAGTGACGCAAACGACGGCAAGCAACTGAGAAACATTGGGATCGGCATCATGGCCGGAGGCGGCGTCCTGCTTGTGGGCGGGCTCGTGTGGTACTTTGTGCAACCGAGCGGATCCTCCACGGAGGCGCCCAAGACAGGAACCGTGAAACTTAGTCGTGCTTACGCGTCGCCGATCTTGACCCCGACCTTCGCGGGCGGTGCGTGGGGTTGGTCGTTCTGAACGAGCGGTAGGTCCCACATCAGTTTGATGAAGCGTTCCGCGAACGATGCGCCGAAGAGGCCGCCGAGCATCGGTTCGGCGTACCCGTAGTGGACGAACGCGTTGCGGACGGCGCGTTGCTGTTCGCGATTTTGTCGAGTGCTTATGGCGGCGGGAGCGTCATCGAGCGCGGCAAGATAGGCGCGCGTGTACTCGACGAGTAAGTTGGCCAAGTGCCCGCCTTTTCGCGGATGCGCGCGAAACCGTGCCGTTGCGCCAAGTGAAAGCGGAGCAATCCATGCTGGTGCGCTTGCTTTGCGCAGGTCGGGTGCGCGCAACAGAACGCGCACGAGCTCTGATCGGAAAAGGTCGTGGCCAGCGCCCGAGCGCGAGGCGGGGCCCACGGCGTCGAGATACACGCGCGTGTTTCCGCGCCTGTTGACGATGAGATCGGCAACAAGGATGGGCGCGTCGATCGACGTGTGCGGTTGGGCGACCACGACGATTCCGTCGGATCGAAAGGGTGCGCGAAGTTCGGCGACGCACACGCGCGCGAGCCGTCGTTGGGAGAGCACGGTCGTGGCGATGACGCGTCCGAACGGTCCGTGATGAAGTGTGAGGTCGACGGGGTTCGATTCACACCTTGCACCGTGGCCGAGAAGCAAACGCACGATCGCCCGAATGGTTTGGCCTGTGTCGACATTGGCGAGCCATGAAGACCACGCATGAGGTGCAAGCGGAAGCGACAGAAGCGACATGGACTGTCTAGTGTTACCTGTTCTCGTTTTGCGTGCGCAAAAAGAAGGACATTGCGCGGTTCCGGCTACACTAGAGAGAATGGTGCGCGAGGCCGAGGAAGGCGGCGAGGTCGCAAGGCTCATTTCGCGATCGGCCGCGAGTGCAGACCTGCTTTTGCTCACCATCGAAACGACCGACGCACTTCGAGCGACCTACCAACGCGCTGGCCAATACGTGCGCGCGAGGATTCGTGATCAACAGGCCTTCTTTGCGCTCGCAAGTGGGCTAACGGATATGCACTGGCAAGTGCTCTTGCGTGGCAATGGCGGCGTGGCCTCGCAGTTGGTACAAACATCCATCGGTTCCGCATTTTTCATTTCGCGGGCGCTGGGAGCGGGCTTTGGCGTCGAACTAAAAAGTGACGATCGGCTCGTGCTCGCAGTGAGTGAGACCGGGTTTGGTGTAGCCCGCGCGCTGCTGCGTTCGCGGGCGGGAGTGTCGTCGGTGGGTCCCCCTCCGCACGTGTATGTAGGGGCTCGAACACAAGTGCACATACCGCTCGCGAACGAGCTT
>JAHFDX010000548.1 GCA_023248785.1 Myxococcales bacterium | reverse complement strand
GGACCACACGTGGTACCTCGCATCCCAACCGAACGGATGTCTTTGTCGCGGACGGTGGCGAGTGGGACATGTGGGGTTGATGCAACAAAGAGAATCTCTGAGTTTGCCTTATGTGCATGCCCTGGTTCGTGATCGCGTTCGACACGCGCGCGTTTTTTTGATGCGTGCGGGCCTGCCACGGCAACCGCCACTGAAAAAGAGGGAAGGAGCGTTCCGAGAACGAGCACAAATCGATCGAGGCGCATGGCGCGCATCGTGACGGCCTTGAGGCGCTCTCGTCCAATTTCCAGCAGACCAATTTCCTTTCGCTGCGCCGACTTCTGGCGTACGGGCAAGGGCATGGCGCGTAGTTTTCTGGTTATTGTTGGGGTTGGGCTGGTTTCGTTGGGATGCGGGTTTTTGGGGTGTGCTGGCAGTGTGGATGCGGCGCCCGGAGCGGATGCGTCGGTATCGGCGGATGGTTCGCCACCGGTCGATTCGAGTCCGTCCACCACGCAGCCCATTTCGCCGTCGTCTTCGGTTGCGTGCACGGACGCCTTGGCCGACGTGTACAAAACGCCTTCCGGCCTTGGTGCTCTTGCGGATGCAGCGCGAGGCGACATTGTTCGTTGCGCACCGGACACAACCATCGACGAAGCGGCGCTGAACTCACGCCTTCGCACAACCCAAGAGGACGTCGAAGTCATAACCGGCGCAACGACGTTTCGCATTCTCTATCGCACACGCAAATCTGATGGCTCGCCCGCGGTCTCGTCGGCGCGAGTTTTTCTTCCGAAAGTTCGGCGTGCAGGCTTGTTGCCTGCGGTGGTCGCGGCTCACGGAACCATAGGCGTTGCCGACATTTGTGCTCCGTCGATGTATGAGACCGTCAACGACTACCTCGCGCTGCCCTTCGTGACACACGGATACCCAGTGATTGCGCCTGATTATGCGGGCCTTGGGACCGATGGGATTCAGGGGTACGGCGACAACATCGACACAGGACAATCGACCCTCGACGCGGCGCGCGCGTTGCGCAAATTGGTTGGCGACTCGGCAGTGGGTGATCGAGCTCTCGTGTTTGGGCACAGCCAGGGCGGTGGTGCGGCGCTCTCGGCGCAAGCGCTTGCCCCGTCGTACGGAGCAGGACTTACGCTGATGGGTGTGGTGGCCTTCGCTCCTGGATTGGCCACCCAAGTGAACACCGACGGTTACGCATACCCGGCCTTTCTCACGAGCTATGGGTTTGGAGGGCCGGCGTCATTCACGGCCCTCATGCTCTATTCGTACTTTGGTAATCGCTATGGCGACGAGCACCGAGGTGATGGATTCGGCGCGTCGGTTCGATCGCAGCTCACGTCCCTTGTCGATACGCAGTGCATTCTCCAACTGCCGACGACGATACCCATAGTGGCACCCACGTATGGTGTGCTCATGGATGAGACGTTTCGCACGACCGTGCTTGCGTGCGGATCTGGCACGGGCACATGCGCAGAGCCCGGAAAGAGCTTTGTCTCCTATTTGCACTCGAACATCCCGACGTTTGCAAAAGGGGGTGCCCCGGTCCTTGCGATTCAAGGAATGGCCGACACAGTGGTGACTCCATCGAGCTTTCGCTGCATCGTCGACAAGCTGCGCGCGGAAGGAGCAACATTAACCGTGTGCACCGACGATGCGGCTACACATACGAACGTCGTTTCTCGCTCCATGAAGCATACGCTCGCGTGGGTCGACGCAGTCGTCGATGGTGGGGCACCCCCATCGTGTACGGAGGCGACACTCCCTGCGTGCCCGTGATAGCCCATGACAGTTTCCACCCCCAGCGAAGTCAGCGAATCGAACCCCGCGATGAGCGCTATCGAGTTCTA
Source organism: Myxococcales bacterium (assembly GCA_023248785.1). Taxonomy (GTDB): domain Bacteria; phylum Myxococcota_A; class Polyangia; order Polyangiales; family Polyangiaceae; genus JAHFDX01. The sequence goes on along the minus strand of JAHFDX010000548.1, from coordinate 1,444 downwards.
CTTCGATTATCTTTCGCCCTACGCTTACATCGCATGGACCCAACTGCCGAAATTGGCTCGTCGATATGGACGAGCGGTTCGCCCGGTGCCCGTGCTTTTCGCAGCGCTTCTGTCTGCGAACGGGACCAAAGGCCCCGCTGAGATCCCGCGCAAGCGTGAGTACGTGTTTCGCGATGCGTGGCGCCATTGCCACGCGCTCGGTCTTCCCTTTGTGCCTCCACCCGCTCACCCGTTTCATCCACTGCTCGCATTGCGAGCGACGACGATTGCAAAATCGGAGGCGCAGCCGTTGCTCATCTCCGCGCTCTTTGCCGCGTCGTGGGGCGGACAGCGACTCGCGATTGACGATGCACGCGTAATCGCCAATGTTGCTGACTCGATAGGCATTCCCGGCGTTGATCTCCTTGCGGCTGCAAACACGGACGAGGCGAAGGGGTTGCTACGCACACACACTGAAGAGGCGCTCGCACGCGGAGCGTTTGGCGTTCCAAGTATGTACGTGGATGGCGAGCTTTTTTGGGGCTTCGACTCGTTTAATCACATCGAGCGACGCCTTCAAGGGCGCGATCCGGTCGAGGGCGCTTCGCTAGAGGAATGGCGAAACCTACCGTCCACGGCCACTCGGCCCCAGACGTGATCGGTTCCACGCGGACATGGGCGAGTTCGGAGTGTATGTTTCCCATGTGATTCACGCGCGAAGGACTACTGGTTTCTTGTTCGCCTTTTTGTGCGCCGGAGCTTTCTTAGGCATGTCTGGGTGTGCCCCGGGGGGGGGCGCTAGACCGCAGTTTCCGCAGGCGACTGATCCGGGCGCATCGGATGGCGAACGAATCCGGGCGACGCTCCTTACTCCGGCAGGAATTCGATCTCAGCACACGACGCTCATCGCAGCGGAGTTGGCAACCGCGTCGAAGTACCTTGCCGAGCGACAGAACGAAAAGGCTGTGAAGCGTGTGTATGGTGCGCTTGCGCTCACCCCGGCCGGTGCGGTTGACATGATTGAGGCTGGCAAGTCGTCGCCGCCCACATTGCTCGAGATGGCCCGCTACTACGCCGCTGAAGGCGACTCCGGTCGCGCAGAGGCTTTTTATCGGTGGTATGCGATGGTGGCGCCTTCGCAGGTCACGGTGAAGGATCACCTTTCGGCGATCGCAACGTGGAATGACCAAGCAGAAGGTGTTGGAATCCCGCTTCAACGCACGGGGGCCTTGGCCCACGTTGCAGCGCTTCGACGCCTTGCGGAGCCGACGGATCAGGCGCGTGACTTTGCGCGAGAGCGCGCGGCGGAGTGGCTCGGGCTAGGGCTCACTGTGAACATGCGGTTTCGCGAAACGCGTATGATGCCATCGCCGGTCGAGAGCATGGCAGCGAGCCAGGCGCTCCGCATGGGTCCTCTGTTTCTTCTCGCGCTTGCCACGCTCGAAGGCGAACCGCGCGCTGCACT
>JAHFDX010000547.1 GCA_023248785.1 Myxococcales bacterium | reverse complement strand
CTCACCCTCCTCACGCTGCTCGTGATCCCTGCCGTGTATGTCATTTGGCGGACGTTCCACCTACGGCGCTCGGGTCGTGCTGCGTAGGTCCCCTACTGTAGCTGCCGACGTACCGGGCGCCTACTCGATCGGCTGTGGTTGCGGCAGAGGCTCTAGAGGGGGTCCTCTCCCTCCGGCCCCTCCGACGCTCGAACAAATGCTCACGTTGTTCGCATTCTGTCCGGTCTGGAGCCTCGTTTCGCTCTGGATGACACGCGTATAGAACATGCCTGCGCAGACGACATAGGGGTCGTCAGTAGACCTTTTTCCGCCCGAAAAATCAACGTACCGTGGGCGCCATGATTCCATCGCCTGTACGTGCGCCCCGCGGATCGACGCTGAGTTGCAAGGGGTGGGTGCAAGAAGCCGCGTTGCGAATGCTCCACAACAACCTCGACCCAGAAGTCGCGGAACGTTGGGAAGACTTGGTTGTGTATGGGGGTACCGGAAAGGCCGCGCGAAGTTGGCCGTGTTTCTCGGCGATAGTGCAAGAACTTCGTAACTTGGAAGGTGACGAAACGCTTCTCGTGCAGTCGGGCAAGGCGGTTGGAAAATTTCGAACGCACCTCGATGCACCGCGCGTGCTTATCGCGAACGCAAATTTGGTCCCGAAGTGGGCCACGTGGGACGAATTTCGGCGTCTCGAGGCGCTGGGCCTCACGATGTATGGCCAAATGACGGCGGGCTCGTGGATTTACATCGGCACGCAAGGAATCTTGCAAGGCACATTCGAAACGTTTGTCGCGGCACGCAAGGCGTACCAAGCGCGCACAAAAAAAACGGGCGGCGTTTGGGCCCTCACGGCAGGTCTCGGCGGCATGGGGGGGGCGCAACCGCTTGCGGCGACGATGGCGGGGATTTCGTGCTTGGCCGTCGAAGTGGATGAAGCGCGGATCAAGCGCCGTCTGCAAACCGGTTACGTCGACGAACGTATCGATGACCTCGACGAAGCACTTGCACGCCTTTTGCGGGCAAGAGAACAAGGCGAGGTTGTGAGCGTTGCGATGTGCGCCAACGCAGCGGACGTATATCCCGAACTTGTGCGCAGGAACATTGTGCCTGACCTTGTTACAGAACAGACCGCTGCGCACGATCCGTTGGTTGGGTACATTCCAAAGGGACTTTCTCTAGAACAGGCTTCACTCCTTCGTAAAGATGACCCATCCGGTTACGTTTTGCGCGCAAAAGAGGGGATGGCCGATGAGGTAAACGCGATACTCGCCTTCGCGAAGGCAGGGTCGGAGGTCTTCGATTACGGCAACAACATTCGCGCGTGCGCCCACGACGTTGGCGTTGAACGCGCATTCGATATTCCCGGGTTCGTTCCTGCCTACATCCGACCCCTCTTTTGCGTGGGAAAGGGACCCTTCCGATGGGTCGCACTCTCTGGCGATCCACAAGACATCGCCGTGACAGACGCAGCTGTGCTCGAAGCGGTTCCACACGATCCCGATCTGCGAAGGTGGATTGAAATCGCGCAGAAGCGGGTACAATTTCAAGGCCTACCCGCTCGGATCTGTTGGCTCGGGTACGGCGACAGAGCAAAAGTGGGTCTCGCGTTTAACGAACTTGTGCGCAAAGGCCACGTGAAGGCCCCCATTGTCATTGGGCGCGACCATCTTGATTGTGGATCGGTTGCATCACCGAATCGCGAGACGGAGGCGATGAAGGATGGGTCCGACGCGATTGCCGATTGGGCGATTCTAAACGCGCTCGTCAACACAGCGGCCGGCGCGAGTTGGGTGAGTTTTCACCACGGGGGCGGCGTTGGGATGGGCATGTCGCTTCATGCGGGCATGGTCGTTGTGGCGGACGGAACGCCCGAAGCTGCGCGTAGACTTGAGCGCGTGCTGACAAGCGATCCCGGGATGGGTGTCATTCGTCACGCGGACGCGGGGTATGAGCTTGCCCGAGATTTCGCACATGAACGCGGAGTGCACGTTCCGCATGGCTTGCGTTAGTTTGGAGCACCGGCACGCTTCGATTTCGTTTTCGCCGGGCTGTCGGCTACTCTCTGCCTATGCAGACCTTTCGACACTGGATCGGGTTGGGGGCCGTGGCGTCTTCACTTCTTTCGGGATGCACAAGCACCCCGTCCACAAACATCAAGTCAACCGGCATCGATGCACGCTTCTCCGTCGATGGAGCAAACGGAGCAGCCATCGTCGCGGCATCGGCGACCTTTAAAGTGGGCGCGACATATCTCGATCTGCAAGGTGGAGACGAAGCGTATTGCGAAGGCGTGCGCATGTCGGGCACAAGCGTAATCGGAGCGATTACCTACTCGGCGACCATTCCACGGAAGCCAACGGGCGAGAGTTACACGTTCGAATTGCGACGCCCGGGTGAGTCACCGTATGTGGGCACGGTTGTCCAGCTCGACACGGTGAGCATTTCGAGCCCCGCCAATGCGGCAACCGTGAGCGGCGCGGCACCTGGTTCCGTCACGTGGAACGCCGGTACGCGCGGGAGTGTGGACGTGTCGATCAACGGCAACTGCATTTTCAAGCAAAACACGACGCTGGCGGCCGACTCGACGACGTACGCGTTTAAGAATCTCGACTTTACCGACTCGAAGAACACTTCATGCGACGGCACGATCGAGGTCATACGCAACGACAAGGGTACCGGTCCGAGTGGACTTAGCAGCTCGACGGTCACGTTGTCCGAGCGGGGGACGCTGCAGGTCAAAATCACTCCGTAAGGTTCGTTCAAAGTGCGCGGCCGCGTGCTGCTTTTCGACAGCTGGTGCCATTTTCTTTGCGTGATATTTCTTTGCGTGACGAGTTGCATATGCGAAATCGTTTCGTATAACGCTTCTGCGCTTGCGAATTTTCGGATTCACGAGGGCTACCTAAGGACCATGGTCATCGGATAGGCGGACTCAATTCGCCCAACATTCGATTGCAGTTTGGGGTGCCTTTGGACCTGCGGGGGCAGGCAAGTACACGTCGCGATGTGACTTGTTGTTTTGCCTACCACCCGTGCGAATCGCGTTCCGTCTATAGAGCGACGTGGGGCGTGACGCGAATCCAACACGGACCTTGCACTTTGCTTTGGAGGGATTCATGCGCTTCTATTTATTTGCAGCAGTTACATTAATGGCCACCGCAACGCTCAATGGTTGCAGCACGGCGACGACGGACCACGCCGATGTTCAAGAGGGCGACCTCGTTCAGTTTCCCGCGAACGCTTTAGCCAACGCTCCAACTCTCAAGTACGGCGAAACGACCGAGCCGATCGCCTACACCC
>JAHFDX010000038.1 GCA_023248785.1 Myxococcales bacterium | reverse complement strand
TTCGTCTGCCGCGCACACACTCCCAAACGGAACAGTGAGCCGACCAGAACCACCGAGCAATTACGGTACGACGTGGTACACGAACGTTTTTTCGGGCGCGTCGAGTTCAATCGCTGCGAATCGCAGTTCGGGCTCGTGCCAGAGCCTATTGAGTACCCAAATGCCCGGAACATACGCACTCGGTTCTGCTTCGGCGTTTGACGCTTTGGCTCGTCGATTTTACGCGGACTATCCGGTTGCGCTCGCAAACTCGGATTCATGGAGTTTTCTTGCCGGTCGTTGGCCACGCTTCGCCTCGTCCGTTCTTCGAAGCGGTTCATCGATCGCTGAAATTGTTCAGAGCGCCGGCAATAGCAGTGCGGCGCTGCGCTACTCAGGGAACACCATTTCAGGATCGCAGTTCTATCTGCAAGCCTACGTATCGGTTCCCCAAGGCTCCACGTCGCATCTGAACCTTCGCTGCTTAACGTCACCCATCGACTCGGGGGATACCGCATCGGTCGTGGGCGATGCAAACCGTCCCGTTCCCACGGTGACGCTTGAAGACCTTGGAGACTGCAATAATGATGGCGCAAGCTCACTCACTCTGTCGTGGAGCACAGGAAACGCCTCCGATCCCTGGTTCCTTCGCTCCCTTACGAACGACCTTGCAGCCAAGACGAAGTCAGCATGTGAGTATCGATTGACCGTGCGCGGCCCCAAACGAGTAAAGAATGGTTCAACAAATTATTCGGTGACGACGGTGTGTATGCTTCCTGTAAGCGATGCTGCGAGTGAGGTGTACGCGCTGACGACTTGCGCACCTGATGACACGTCATGTTCGAGCACGGCCCGAGCGTTTCGCCTCGATCCGGGGAGCGCGGTTTACTTCGATTGGGACGGCGTAGAAAGCTCGGGAACATGGGACCTTCACACGCACTCGGGAGGTAACCTTGGCATTGCATCTCTCCGCCAAACGGGTCTTGGCGCCGGCGGGTCCGCGAATGCACCGGTAACGTTCATGCCGATGACGCCACGCACTCCTTACATTTGGTTCGGCGCCACGGACTCGACACAGGCGTGTGCATCATGCGCAGCACGCGATTATTGGCGGCTTGAAGTGGGGCCCGGAGACGATGGGAGCAACTCCACGCTCTATTGGCTCAACGGTGCCCTTTCGAATGTCTTTGCAACGCGATCTGGGTCGATTTTCGAGCCTTCGGCGCGGTGGAGTCCGTAGGCGCTGTGATGGCGCGTTCGTTAGGGCGGTGACCGTCCCGTCGCGAAAAAAAACTCCCGTTTTGGCACTGAATTGGATCCACAATGCGCCGACATGGCTCACGAATCCAACGCCGCGACGCGAACGAGTGCAACCCCATCATGGGTGTTCGCGCTTATTCGAAATCATTGTCTTCTCGTTCTATGGTTGCCAATCGCAATCGCGTGCGGGACGCCCCGCGCGGCGGTTTCGCCGTCGACAGAAGTGGTCACCGATGAACTGCGCGGCTGGATGTACGGCAACCCGTGGAGTCATTCGGGGTTATGTCGTGAAGTCGGATGGCATGATCGATGTGACGGCGTTGTTGCCGACTATTCCGAAAAAGGAATCGTTGCGCGAATCGAGGGACTGCGTGCGGCGCAGGTTCGCATCCGCGAAGCGCGGGCACGGATGTCAACAGAGGACGCCAAGCTTGACCAGCGGCTGCTCGAGCTGGCGATCGAGCGCGAACTCTTTTCGCTTGTTGAGTTGCGCTTGTGGCAAACACGTCCGCAATTTTATGACGAGCTATTTTCGGTCGAGAGTTATCTCACTCGAGACTATGACGATCTTGACACCCGAGTTCAGGCGCTAAGACAACACATCGTTGCTGCGCTTCCGCAGACGGAACACATCCTAAAGAACCTCAAAGGTCCGTTGCCCGAGCCCTTCGTTCGGACGGACATGGGGATCTACAAAGGATATGCCGAGTATTTGCGAGGGGATGTCGCAAAAATCCTCACTGGCGTTCGCGATCCGAAATTACGCGGCGCGGTTTCTGTACTAACGCTCAAGCTGGCCGACCGTGCAGAAGCGATCGCGAAGCATCTTGAAACCGTGGAGTTGCCTCGAGCAACCCAGGACTTCGTGCTGGGCAAAGAGCGATACCAGAAGCTCTTGAAGGTCCAGGAGGCTCTCGACATTTCACTTGGTGACTTCGAGCACATGGCGGAAGAGGACCTTGCGAAGAATAAGAAGGCGTACGAGGAGCTGCGTGCAACGGTCACGGAGGCCCGTCCGGCGATACCTGAACTGCTAAAAGAAGCGACCAGAGTTACATTTGAAGGCAAAGCGTACATCGAGCAAAAATCGCTGATGACGATCCCGAAGGAAGGTCGCGTTGAGATTCGTGAAACGCCACCTTTCATGCGATGGAACAGTGCATTTTTGGACGGGCCTGGCGTGTTCGATAAGGCAAATTTGCCTGCGTACTATTACATCACGCTGCCGGACCCGACGTGGCCCAAGGCCGAGCAAGAAGGTTACGTGATGACCCACGGGACGCTGCTCGCAACCAGCGTGCATGAGGTCTTTCCGGGACATTTCCTCCAGGGTCAATGGCTACGTCGTGCACCCACAGACGTGCAGAAGGTGATTGGCAGCTATTCGTTCGTCGAAGGATGGGCGCACTACGCCGAGCAGCTCATGATTGAAGAAGGGTTTCATGCAGACGACCCCCAGGCGAAACTTGGGCAACTCAGCGATGCTCTTCTGCGCAACTGCAGATTCGTCGTTTCGATTGGCCTGCACACCAAGGGCATGACGCTCGCGCAGGCCGAGGAACGATTTGCTCATGACTGCCACCAGGATCGTGCGACGGCAAAGCAGCAGGCGGTTCGAGGAACGTTCGATCCTGGATACTTCGCGTACACGCTCGGAAAGCTTCAAATTCTAAAATTGCGCGAGGAGGCGAAGCGCGCATTGGGCTCGAAATTCGAGCTGCGGCGTTTCCACGACGCATTGCTTGCGCATGGTGCGCCTCAAGTGCCGTTGCTTCGTGAGCGTGTGCTGAAGGAGATGGTGAAGTGACTGTCATCCTGAGGCAAGGCCGAAGGACCCCCTCTGACTCTGGGGGGTCCTTCGACTCGCTCTCGCTCGCTCCTCCTAAGAACATGGCATGAGAACATTGGTGATTTGAGCTGAGCGCCATGTCCTTTGCCAACCATCCGGCCCAAGGCCGGTGCGAGCTCAGGATGACATGGTGCGAGCGGGCGCTCAGGATGGCGCGAGCGTGTGCTCAGGATGACATCGATGACGTGCGGATACGACTACTGCGAGGCGCGCTTCCAGGTGTCGCGTGTTTGCAAGCGGCCGAGCCACGCGTTGATGTGCGTGAACTGCGCGTAGTTGAACCCAACCTGCGGGATTACCGAGAACTCGGTGGTTGTGCCTAAGCAAATGTCCGCGATCGAAAAGTTGTTGCCCAGGACCCACGTCTTGCCTTCGAGTTGCGCATTGAGCACCGGCGCAAAGCGATTCCAATCCGCCTGGGCGGCGGCGACTCGCGCTTGGTCGGGTTGCGCATTCAAAAATGTTGGCTTGACGAATTGCTCGAAAGCGACAGCGAAAACTGCGTTCTCAAAGTGGCTTGCGTTCCAAAACATCCAACGGAGGGTATTCGCGTTGTCGACGGCGTCCTTCGGAAGCAGCGGGCTGTTGTGCTTCGCTGCGAGGTACGAAAGGATTGCTGGCGACTCCCAAAGGACGAGGCCGTTGTCGTCCGTCAACGTTGGGATCTTTCCCATCGGGTTGATGGCAAGGTACTCCGGCGTCTTCAGATCACCCTTTGTGAAATCGAGGTCGACTTTTTCGATGTTGATATTGAGCTCGTTCGCGAGAACGCGGACGCGTTTTACAGATGGCGAAACGTTGTTTCCGTACAGTTTCATGGCGATGCCTCCTTAGAGAAGTTGACGAGGATTACCGAGTCGGCCGTGAATGTCGAGCCTCGGTTGAACAAGTTGTTAAAGATCCGGTCGAAAAACTCGCCTTGTTGCTTACGGTTGCCCCTCTCGTCGCCAGTTCGTCACACAGCGGGTGCAAGATAGCGTAGGTACACACATGGCTCTTCAAGATCTCGTTCGTTTTCTCCTGCCCCGCGATGACCACTTTTATGGCTATCTCGAACACCAATCGCAGGTGGTTATTGAGGGCGTCGCAGAGCTCGCTCGATACGCGCGCGGCGAGCGCGACCTGGCTGTAGCGCGCGACGAGGTGTTGGCCTGCGAGCATCGCGGAGATGCGATTGTTCGAGAGATGGAAGACGCACTCGCCCGTACATTCGTGACACCCCTCGACCGCGAGGACCTCCACCGTCTGTCTTCTGAAATCGACGGAGTGCTCGACCTTGCCAATGTCGCGATCAGGCAATGCGACCTTCTTGGCGTGCGCGAGATGAACAGCTCGATGAAGGAGCTCGTTAATTGGCTTGTCAAGGGAGCGGCCATCCTGGGTACGGCGGTGCCTAAGCTGCGCACGCACGCGTATCCGGAAATTGTTGAATATGCCCGCGACATTCGGCAGCTCGAGAAGGAAGCCGATAACGTGTATCGCCAGGCGATTTCAGACCTGTTCCACGATCCCGAGGTCGACGCGAAGGTTGTCATTCGGGAAAAGGAAGTCCTCGATCTACTCGAGAAAGCGATCGACAAATGCGACGCCGTCGCGACGACTCTCACGAACCTGTGCGTGAAGCATGGTTAGTCTGCTGGTCTGCGTCATCGTGGTTGCGATCATCTTCGATTACATTAATGGGTTTCACGATGCGGCGAACGCCATCGCGACCGTTGTGTCGACGGGCGTGCTTTCGATTCGAACAGCGGTGATTATTGCCGGGATCTTGAACTTCTTCGGGGCCGTCACGGGAACGGCCGTTGCGAAAACAATTGCGGCAGGGTTTGCGGATCCTGCGCTCGTTTCGCAAATCGTGGTGCTCAGCGCATTGCTGGGCGCCTGCGCGTGGAACTTAATCACGTGGTGGTACGGCATCCCGTCGAGTTCATCGCATGCGTTAATTGGCGGCCTTGCCGGTGCAGTGGTCGCCAAGGGGGGACTGTCCGCGTTTCGTTGGGGCGCATTGTACAAGAAGGTCCTTGTCCCACTCGTGGTGTCGCCAGCCATTGGATTTGTGGTTGCGTTCGTCTTGATGGTGGGCCTCATTTGGCTCCTTCGACGAAGGCGGCCAGGAACTGTGCATCAGGCTTCTCGCCGTCTTCAGTTGGTGTCTGCGTGCACGATGGCCTTTGCACACGGCTCGAATGACGCCCAGAAATCGATGGGCATCATCACGCTCGCGTTGCTCTCGTACATCGCTGCGGGGCATTCGGGGTTGCCGTCGTGGGTGCTGCCGACGGGCCAAAATGTACCTCCATGGGTTATCTTTGCGTGCGCGATTGCCATTGGGTTTGGAACGATGGCTGGCGGGAAACGGATCATCAAAACGATGGGGACAAAGATCATCCGCATCAGCCCCCTTCAAGGGTTTGCTGCCGAAACGAGCGGAGCGCTCACCATTCTTGTGGCGAGTCATTTTGGTGTCCCGGTTTCAACCACTCACTGCATCAACGCGTGCATCATGGGAGTAGGAGCAAGCAAACGAGTAAGCGCCGTTCGCTGGGGCGTTGCGGGAAATATCGTCATTGCTTGGGTACTTACGCTTCCGTTGAGTGGCTTGCTCGCGTTTGGATGCATGAAGGCTCTCGGCGCAATTTTTGGCGCGAACGCGTAACGCTTGAGCTGCGTCTACGCATTCATTTGTGCTGGCTCACAAAAAGGTGACGTGCGCTCCTAAAGATTCTCTTCACCGGCCGTTCAGAGTTTTGGTCTACTGCACTTGTCCGAGGTCGCTCTATGCGGTCGGGCCCAGCCGTCCATGAAGGATTGCGCAGGCCGTGCACTCAACAAGGAGGATCTGGTGGCAATTGAACCAGTACCAAGAACTGTTTATGCACTTCCCGACCCACGCACAACTGCCAGGGTCCGGTCTCGAGGATCGTCCGCGCGTACATCGGCGCTCGATCCGGTTGAGGTGGAAGAGGCGCTTTTCGACGTGACCGGTGCCATGGTCGACGTTCTTGTGCGAACCGAGCTTCATGGTGTTCGAAGACCGCGCTCGCGGGTCAATCCCCGCGGCATGGCGAACGGAACTCGATTGTCTCGCGAAGAATCACCCAGTGAACTTGCAAATCGTGGTGACGGAGCCCTTCTTCTCGAAGGCTAATGTCACGCCCACAATTGCGCAGGCACGCGCGCGGGCACTCCGCCTTTCGGCCCTACACGTTGACCCCCGTCTCGCTCGCGGCTGAAACACTCCCGCCCACAAAGGCACGAACGTATGAAGTCGCCGGGGCATCCCTCAATTCGTCGATCGTGCCCATTTGCGAAACCTTCCCGCGCTCGAGGACAAGAACAGATTGTCCAACCGCGTGCACGTCGTTCACGTCGTGCGTCACGATGATTGTCGGAATGGCCCATGCTTGAAGGAGTCTCGCCAGCAACTGGCGTACATGCGCCCGGGCGTCGATATCGAGCGCACTCATTGGTTCGTCGAGAAGAAGTGCACGCGGCTTCGGAGCAATGGCCCGAGCTAAGGCGAGACACTGACGTTCGCCTCCGGACAGCCTGCTTGGCTTCCGATCCGCATGGTCCGCCAGTCCGAGCTCGGCCATGATCCGGTTGGCGCGCATACGGCAGTGCTCTCTTGACCCCGACGCACGACAGGCCAATGCGAACTCGACATGCTCACGCACAGTCATGTGCGGAAAGAGGGCGAGATCTTGAGGCACATACCCAATGCAACGCTGCTCTGGTGAAACGTCGACACCGGTTTTGTCGTCAAATAACACGTTCTCCGCGAACGCAATGCGCCCAGCGTGCGGACGAAGAAGACCGAGCAACGTGAGGAGAAGCGTTGTTTTTCCGGCGCCATTCGGGCCTGCGACAATCAGTGGACGCGCGTCCGTAATAAAAGACACGCCGAGTGCAAAATTCCCAACCTCCGTGGCAATGTCGACCGCCATCCACATGACCTATTCGCCTCGCCCGAGTGCAGGTGACACGTGAGTTGTGCGAATGACAAGGAACACAAGGAGCGCGAACCCTAGCAAGAGCAGGGAAAGGGCTTGGGCTACGCGGGTGTCTGACTCGAGTGCGGTGTAGATTGCGAGAGGCAGCGTTTGTGTTTTTCCAGGGAGGTTCCCCGCGAAGAGCATCGTTGCACCGAACTCTCCGAGTGAGCGGGCCCAGCTCATTGCGGCCCCTGCAACGAGCCCCGGAGCGGCGAGGGGAAGCGTGATCTGCGTAACGATGCGAAGAGGCGATGCGCCCAACGTTCGTCCCACGTGAAGCAAGTTCTCATCGATCTGCCGAAACGCATGGGTAGCGGCTTGAACAAAGAACGGAGCCGATACGAACACCTCCGCTAAAACGACGGCTCCGGTGGTAAAGGAGATGGACCATCCTTTCGGGTACAGAATGCCCGACAATAGGCCGTGTCTTCCGAACGCTAGAAGCATTGCAACTCCCGCTACTGCGGGTGGAACTACGACGGGTAAACTTACGAGCGTTTCGACGACACGAGTTAAGCGTCCGTGACTTCGAGCAAGCAACCAGCTTAAAGGTGTTCCGAGCGTCACAACAATGCCGAGGCTCAGGCCTGTGGTCATCGCACTTAGCTTGAGCGCTGGAAGAACGAGCGGCGCATGGAGAGCCGCGATGAAGCTCTCCCCGGTGAGCGAGTGCAGAAGGCCAACGAGCGGCAACGTTAGAATCAGAACGAGCGTGCCTGCGCACGCAATCGCAATGTAGCGCACGAGTGAATTTGTGACTCTCCTCATGGTGGCTCGGCGCGAAGTGTTATCGCATCAGTTCGAAATCCATGGCGCTTCAGCGTGCTTCTGCCTTTCATCGACAGAACGAAGGTGACCCAATCGCGAGCAAGCTGAACGTGCGGAGCGTGGGTCGCCGTCGCGATGGGATACTCGGCGATCACGTTCACATCGCTCGGAATCGCATACATAAGAACGTTGTCAACAGCGTGCACGGTGTCGGTACGGTAGACGATGGCTGCGTCGACTTCGCCTAGCACCACCTTCGCCATCACTTGCCTGACGTTAAGTTCTCGCGACACGACGCGAGCTTCGACCCGCCCGCGGAAGTCCACGCTCTGTTTTCGTGAAACGTTGTCCAGTATTTTGGAGGTATACCGTCCGATGGGAACGTCGGACGCGCCGAGAATGAGGCGATCGGCAAAGGGCAGATCGTCGATACCGTGCACGGAGGAAGCGTGGGCCTTCGACACAACGATGACTGGTTCGTTGCGCGCAAAGATCGCGGGATTGTCAACGAATGCTGTCTTCGCGAGTGCGTCCATTTGGAGCATGTCGGCGGACGCAAACACGTCGAAGGATGCGCCGTGCTCGACCTGCATCCGAAGCTCTTGGCTACCGGCAAAGTTGAGCGTGATCTCGAGGTTTTGGTGCGACTGCTTGAACTCAGTGGACAGGTCGTTGAACGCGTCACGTAGCGAGGAGGCAGCGAAGATCACGAGCTGATCGTTGGGTGGGAGCGGTGCCTTCTCTCTGCGCGTGCATGCTAGGTGCAACGTAACGCACACGAGAACAAGGGACGCTCTCTGCGTTCACGTACGCGGCTTGCCGTGAACCATCGGACTCATCAAGTACAGCAACCGCTTCCGCGCAGCCACGTCTGTCAACCCGAAAACCCCGCGTCAGAGCCGGAAATTCGCGGCAATGGTGAGTAGCGCTTGGTGGTTCGTTGCGTCCGGGATAAAGCCTGCAGGCGTAGGTTGGTATCCGTTAGGCGAAGTTGTTCCTCCGGGCCCTGCGAAATAGGGAACGCTTGCACGCCGGTACATTCCTTCGAACCGGAGCGCGAAGAAGTCTGTGGGCATGACGTCAAACGTTCCCGTGAGGCCCCACGCTTGAAGCGCCTTGGTGCCTGGCCCGATTGGAAATCCTGGCGGTGGATATTGCGCAAGATAACTCGTGGGGTTTGAGAAGAGCTCGGGGCGAATTGAAAACGCCAAATGATCGCGAAAGAACCACACGCGGTTCACAAGAGAGGTGCCAACCATGTGCGCTTGACCCGGTCCAGGAAGTGCCGCTCCAGTTGCATCGACGCCTCCAGCTTCGAACCCCACGTGGTTGTTCAAGCTAAACGCCGCCTTTGAGATGAACGCGGCACTTGGGCGATTGAAGTAACGAACTACAAGGCTGTGGTCATTGTGGAAGCGCACGCGATCGGCGATGCCCTGTGTGTCGGTCCCTGTGTAAAAATTTGTGATGAGAGTGACAGGCTCGGTCGGGCTCCAACGAAATGCGATGCCTGCTGAAGGTGCGAAGTTCCACTTGCCATACGTTTGCCAACCATTCATCAGCCACGGCTCGATCTTAATGCGATCGGTTGGGAAAAATTGGGCGCGAATTCCTTGAAAATAGAACGGCGTATGATCACAAGCCATCGAGCGGTTGTAGTTCCAGTTTTCAGCGAGCAAGTAGCTTTCAAGACCGATGTACGACACGAAGATGCCGCCTTCGAGGTTGAGCCCGCGCGCTACATTGAAGTGGTAACCGGCGGTTGCCTCACGCACGTAGCGCAAATTTTGAACTGTGAGTGAACGACCGCGCACGGCGGTGCCATCGAGATCCTGCACGATGCTCAGGGTGTTTCCGGCTTGCAACGCCAAGCGGCCGATGACGTTCTTGTAGTTCCATTCGACGCCAATGGACGCGAGGTTGATACCCACCTCGTTGTGCCGACTCACGGAGGAGCCACCGGTGAGCGTGTTGTCGATCGGATGATTGCTTGAGTACGCGTAGTTCACATCGAGGTAGATGCTCGGCGTGACCGCGTCGCCCCACGGTTTCATGGGAAACGATGTCTGTCGGCTTTGTCCGTTCATCCAGGTGAAGTCGCCAAAGGCGAATGGAGCGGCGGGTTGAGTTTCTTCAGCCTGCGAAGGTTCGCTCGCTGCGGAGAAGATACAGGTAGTCAGTATGCAGAATCGAACAAGACGGAGCACTAACTTTCCCCCCTCAACCGATACCCAATGCCCGGCTCTGTCACGAGAAATCGCGGTTGAGCCGGATGCTCTTCAAGCTTGTGACGTAGTTGAGTCATGTACACGCGCAAGTACTGCAGCTGATGAGCATGCCCCGGTCCCCACACCTGCTCGAGAAGTTGCCTGTGCGTCATGACCATGCCGGCATGTTTCGCAAGTGTTGTGAGTAACTTGTACTCGATGGGTGTCAGATGCGTTTCCTTTCCACGTACAACAACGAGGCGACGCACGAGATCGACGTGAATATCATCGCCGAGCTTGAGTTCCGTCGTCGCGGTGTCTTTATTTTGCACGGCATGACGAAGCGCAACGCGAATACGCGCCATGAGCTCTCCTGCCCCGAATGGTTTCGTTAGGTAGTCGTCGGCACCGCCATCAAGCGCAAGAACCTTGCTATCCTCCTGTTCGCGCGCCGAAATAACGAGGATCGGTGAGGTGTTCCACTCGCGGAGCTGCTTCGTGACTTCGAGCCCATCAATATCAGGCAATCCAAGATCGAGCAGAATAAGGTCGGGTGTGTATGCTGCGGCCTGCTGCACACCTTCTGCTCCCGTTGAGGCTTCGATGACGTGATAGCCGTTTGTGGTTAGCGAGATGCAAACGAACTTCCGCATCTGTTTCTCGTCTTCAATGACGAGCACAGTTGGTTTGTGATCGCTCACGATATTCTCTCGCTCATTGGGACCCAAGGGTGAGATGGAGCTTGGGTCTCCTCTTGTAGCGGTAACGTGAACTGAAACGAGGCACCACCGTTTGCGCGCGACTCAACCCAGATACGTCCACCGTGAGCTTCAACGATCCCACGGCAAATGGTGAGCCCGAGACCCGCTCCCCCGCCTTCACGCTCGCACGCTCGATAGAATTTCTCAAAGATACGATTGACGTCACGAGGTGCAATGCCGGGCCCCCGGTCCGCAACCTCGACTATGAGTTCCCGACCGAGGCCTCGCGCGGAGATTTCAATTGGGCTGCTGGCCGGGGTGTATTTCGCAGCGTTTTCGAGCAGGTTGATGAGAATCTGCTCCGTGAGCGCGGAATCGATCGGGACAAGCGGAAGATCGCTAGGGAGGTTTGTCTGAATCGTTCGGCCGCGAAGGCGATCCTCCATTCGATTGAGCGCTGCACCAACGACTTCCTCAAGGGGTTGCAACGACTTGCGCACCTTGAGAGCCCCCGCCTCGAGTCTTGTCATATCGAGCAAGTTGCGCACGAGGTGGCTAAGACGAAGGGACTCTTCGTGTGCCGTTTGCAATAGTTCGCGACGAGTTGCGTCGTCGGTTGGGCCGCTTTCTGAAAGGAGTGTGCTGGTTGCCCCCGTAATCACGCCGAGCGGTGTTCGTAGATCGTGCGATACGGAACTGAGGAGCGCGTTGCGAAGTTGCTCTGTTTCTACGCGCAGTTGAACGCGCTGCGCTTGATCGGCGAGCTGCAAACGTTCCACGGTCGAGCCGATGAGGCCAGCGAACGCTTCGAGAAAATGGCGCTCGTCGGGATCGGATAAGCTCGACGATTCCGACGGAGTGAGTGCCAGTACTCCAACGCGACCTCGCGAGCCGCGCAACGGAAAGAAAAATGCGTCCGTCGAAGGTAACGTATCGGTGCCAAAGCCTGCGGATTTTTGATTATTCCACACCCATTCGGCAACGCCGCGATCCTTGTCGCTGGAATCGAGCAGGCTATCGATGACGTGAACGGGGATAAGTTCCCCCGCGTCGTTTGGCAATAGGATGGCGATCTTTGCCGAGAAGACCTCCCTCAAATGTCGCGCAGCCGTAGCGAGCACCGCGTCTCGTGTCTGGGCAAGGCCGAGCTCCCGACTTATGGCATAGAGGTTCGCGGTGCGTTGTTCACGACTACGTGCGCTGTCGGCTTGGTCACGAATGCGACGGGTAAGGTTGCTAATGATTACGGCGATCACAAAGAGGACAGAGAACGTAATGGCATGCCTGAAGTCCGAAATCGCAAACGTGAAGTATGGGGGAACGAAAAAGAAGTCGAGCGCAGCCACGCTAAGAACCACTGCGAGCAATGAGGGGCCGTAGCCGAAGCGCATGGCAACGACCGTGACGCCAAAGAGAAAGATCATCGCGACGTCGGCCAAACTCGAGTGATGAAACGCAAACCAGGCAAGGATTGTCGCCAGCGTTACGACGATCACGGACGAGACGTATCCTAGAACTCGGACCTTCCCACGTCGTGGTTCGCTCTTTTGCCCTACATCCTTGGTCGTTGTCGAATCGAATCCTGAGACGACATAGACGTCGATCTCGCGGCTCAAACGTACAACCTCATCCAAAAACGAAGGCCTCAAAACATCCCGCCACCGTGGATGCGTGGGTTTTCCAAGAACAATCTTTGTTACATTTCGCTTGCGGGCATAGCGCACTGTTTCCAATGCCGCGTCATCCGAGCGCAGCGTTATCGCATCTCCACCCAATTGCTCGACGAGACGCATCGTTTGCCCGAGGCGAGTCTTGTTTGCAATCGACATTCGAAGTGCGGCCGGCGTTTCGATGTACACACCTACGAGCTCAGCGTGCAAACTTGTCGCCATTCTGCACGCCGTCCGCACGAGACGCGCGGAGTAGGGACTCGGGGAGACGCATACCATCACACGTTCGCCGGTGTGCCATGTCTGCTCAATTCCGTGCGCTGCCTTGTACCCGCGCATTTGCGCATCGACGCGTTCGGCCGTGCGGCGCAACGCGAGTTCTCGGAGTGCGAGTAGATTTCCCTCCTTAAAGAAATTCTCAAGTGCGCGACTGGCCTGATGGGATACGTAGACTTTTCCTTCGCGCAGTCGATCGAGGAGCTCATCGACGGGCAAGTCGACCAGACGCACTTCATCGGCCTTGTCAAAGACGGAGTCGGGGACTGTCTCACGTACGATGATACCCGTGATTTGGGCGACCACGTCGTTGAGCGATTCGAGGTGCTGAACGTTGAGCGTGGTGAAGACATCAATGCCGGCG
>JAHFDX010000546.1 GCA_023248785.1 Myxococcales bacterium | reverse complement strand
CTTTGACCTCTTTGCGCTCGAAGAACTGCGACCCGCCAATCACGCGGTATGTGACACCTTGCTCGCGAAGAGCACTTTCGATCAACGTCGATTGCCCGTTCGAACGGTACAGAACAGCCACCTCATTGGCTTTCGTGCCACTCTTGATCAAACGTCGAATTTCTGCTCCAACAAACGTCGCTTCAGCGTCGGGCGTGACGGCGGATGCGACATCGACCGAGTCGGCTTCGCTCGTAGTTGTGAACAGCCGTTTCGGGTACTTTGCGTCCGTACGCCTTGCAATCGTGGCGTTGGCGACGGCGAGGATGGAGGCCGACGAGCGGTAGTTTTGCTCGAGCTTGACGACCTTCGCGCCGGGAAAGTGCATGTCAAAATCGAGAATGTTGCGAACATCTGCGCCGCGCCACGCGTAGATCGATTGGTCGTCGTCGCCCACCGCGCACAGATTGTGATGCGGCTCAGAAAGCAGACGAAGAAGTTCGAGTTGCGCGTGGTTGGTGTCTTGGTATTCGTCCACAAGCAGAAACCGATACTGCTGGCGAAACCGAGCAAGTACGTCTGGCTTGTCTTGCCATAAGCGAACTACTTCGCAGACGAGATCATCAAAATCGAACGCCCGAAATTGCCGAAGCGCCGATTGGTACCGATCGAAGATCAATTTAGCCAGTTCGTCGTATTCGGTTTCTTCGGGCATTTCCTCAGAGGACAAAAATGCATTTTTCGCGTTTGAGATGCGCGCGAGGACTGCGAACGCATCGACGTTGCGACCGACGTTGACATGGCGAAGGCACTCCTTGACCGTTCCCAGGGCGTCGCCTTGATCGAAGATCGTGAACGTTCCACCGAGCGAAGCGCGCTCGCGTGTCAGTACGGCAAGGCCAAACGAGTGAAAGGTGGAGATGGTGAGATCGGACGCCGCCCCGCGCCCCTTCGATCCCAAAAGAGCCGCGACGCGCTGGCGCATTTCTGCCGCGGCCTTGTTTGTGAACGTTACGGCGAGGATGGATCGTGCCGGAACGCCACGCTCGAGAAGGCGCACGATGCGTTGCGTGATCACCCGGGTTTTTCCGGACCCTGCGCCGGCCAGGACGAGCATCGGGCCCATGTGGTGTTCAACAGCGTCCCGTTGGGCTGCATTGAGGGTCGGTGTCGCCATGCGGGCCATACGGGGGGAAGAAGTTCAATCATACCTTGCGCAATTGTTCCAGCCCTTGTAGCCCAAATTCCATGCGTATCCTTGCCGCGTGGTCCTCACTCTCGATGTGTGTTCTTGTGTTCGCGCTTTCTTCGTGTGGAGGTGATCATACGACGGGGCCTGTTACGCCTCCGCCGCCAACTGCGGCGACTGTCGCAACCACGGCAGTTGCGGACGCCGACGAGCCGCTACCCACAGGCGATACAAGCGCGGTGGAAGAGCCACAGGGGCTGGTGGTGCTTGCTCGAATTGCGCGACCCTCTGAAACGCTTGCGACGCTGAGCGACTGGGGCAAGAAGGGCGAGCTCTCGCCGGATCGGATCCTTCAATCGCTCATGAACGGCAAGCTTGCGGACCTTGCAGATCTCGAGCAGCCCATCGACGTTGCCGCCGCCGTCGTTCCAGAAGGGCGCGCGGTTGCCCCACGATTCGTTATTTCGTTTGCGTTGCGCCACGGTCCGGGCACGTATCGCGCGCTGAAGAGTCGGTTCTCGATTCTTCAACATCCAAACGGGGTTCTCGCGCTAAAGCCTTCGGGTCCACCGTCGGGTGAAGGCGCCCCTTCAGGAGAAGACGCCAAGGGTGATCATGAAGGGCACGAAGGCGCTTGCTCCATCGCGCCCGCAGCGGGGTCGGCAAGTCATCGCGTCGTGTGTTCACGCGACGAGGATTCTGTACGCGATCTGCTTCCATTCGTCACGAGAACGTATCCCCGCACAGAAACGAAAGGTGTAATCGTTGCAGAAATTCGCGCGTCTGCGCTGCATGAACCCGCGCGAAAGATGGCACCATTGTTCAAGTCTATGGCCGAGGCGACCATGTCCGCCAAAGATCGCAAGGAGTTCAAAGCAGCGTTGGACATGGGGATAACCAACGCGATCGACTTTGTAACGGACCTCCGCCACATCGCCGCGTCCGTCGAGCGCGAAGGCAACGGCGCACAGGTTTCGGTGGAACTCGTGTTCGGAGGAGATCGCTCCCCGTTCACAAAAATGCTGACGGGAGCCGGCAAACACTCCGGTGCGCTTTCCGACGCCGTGCTGCGATTTCCAAGGCAGACGAAGGTCCTGGTGGCGACGCAGGCCTTTGAGGCAAGTTCGTTGAAAACAACGCGCGATGCGATCTTGCAGGTTTTTGAAGCCGGAATGAAGAGGCGAGAAGAAAAGACCTCGAACGTTGACGCGGAAGATCCCATGGGTCACCACGGTCCCTCAAGAAAACCAGAGAAGGACGCCGCCAAAGTCCTCCTCGCTATGAAAGACATATTTGTATCGCTCACTGATCCATTAATGACCGGCGCGCCCATCATGGCGGCTGGAGGTTGGCCTGATGGTCATTCGCCAAAGCACGCGTCTTGGCTATTGGCAGTGCACGACGTTCCGGTGGCTACCTGGACGACGAAAATTCAAAGGGTGATTGGCCAGCTCGTCAAGGCCGCGCCGAAATCGAAGGGCCATGTCGCGCTCGTTGCGGCCCCGACCACGCTGGGCCTTCCGAGGGGCTCGCAGGTTCTCAAGATTAAGCCGGACAAGACTGAAGACGACGATGACAAAATTTCAGAATGGATCATTGCGGTTGTGCCCGAATCGAAGACGCGAACCGTATTTGTGGGTGCGCCCAATGTTGACGCGTTTCACGCAGCGGTGGACTCGTACTTCGGCAAGGACGTATCGAAGCAACTTGCGTCCGTCTCGAGTTTCGAATCGCTCGTGAAAGGATCGACCTCACTTCTCGCATATTTCGATGCGGCCCTCATCAAGGGGCAAGGGGGCGATCCTCTGGTCATCACGCAACTCATCGACGCGAAGGGTAGCGAGAGTCACATGAAGTTTCGCATGGACGTCCCCGAGGTTTGGGCAAGGACGCTCTTGCGCCAAGTGCTTCACGGCATGTGACGGGTCATTCTAGTCGGGGTGTGATGAACTTGGCCCGCGGCGTACGGCTTCGCTAACTACATGTAGGTTATGCGTTTGGTGCACGTGGCGAGCGTCGGCCTCGTTGCGGCGACGGCGTTTGCCCCGTCTGTCGCGCGCGCGTGGCATGAGGCCCATCAGGTCGGGAGCGACGCACGCATAACACTCGACGTGCGTGGGCAAGCAACTGTCG
>JAHFDX010000545.1:2096-3312 GCA_023248785.1 Myxococcales bacterium | reverse complement strand
GAATATGGATGGCCCGTTGTAGCCGAAGAAAGTAACAGAGAGAGTTATAAAAACTTCGTAGGAGCCGAGGCGGTCTTTTTCGTCGATCCAGTGGATGGAACGCGAGAATTTGTATCCAAGATTGGTGAATTTACAATCATGATTGGCTTGGCCGAGCATGGCGAAGCCACGGCGGGGGTCATTCTTGCGCCTGCGAAGGATCGCGAAGTTTGGGGCAGTGTTTTCGAAGGTGCGTTCGAACGACGCGGTTCGAGTGCCGCAAAACCTCTCTCACTTCGTGAGGCCGACGACGTTTCACGCGCGCGTTGGCTCCTCTCACGCACGCGTTCCACACCCGAGCTTGAAATGTTGATATCGATGTTTCCAGCTGCTCAGATCGAGCGTGTCGGTGGCTCGGGATACAAAGCGATGCTTGTCGCATGCGGAGAGGCCGAAGCGTACGTTCATCCGGGGCGCGCAGGGCATCGTTGGGACGCGTGTGCACCTGACGCGATCCTTCGATCGATTGGGAAGCGGTTCACACAGACCGACGGTACCGTCTTTCGGTACGACACACCCGACATTGCAAACACCAAGGGTGTCATTGCAGGCACGCCCGCAGTCCATGCGGCAATCGTGGATGCATTTCTTCGGGGCCGTCCGTGAAGGACGAGCTCGCGGCCGATACCGTGGTTATCGGCGCGGGCATTATGGGCCTTGCAATCGCCTACCACCTCACAGAGCTTGGTGCCTGCAACGTTATTGTGATCGATAAAAGTTACCTTTGCGGAGGGGCGAGCGGGCGCAATGGTGGCGGCGTGCGCGCGCAATGGTCGAGCGCAACGAACGTGCTTCTCATGCGCGAGAGCATTCGCATGTGCAGACAATTCGCCCGCAAGATGAAGATCAACGTGTGGTTTCGCCAGGGCGGGTATCTCTTCATCGCCCGCACCGAGGCCATTCGGAAAAAGCTCGAGGCAAGTGTCGAGGTGCAACGGGAGTGCGGACTTTCCACGCAACTTCTAACGCCCAAGGAAGCTGCCGAAATCGTGCCCGAGTTGGATACAAATCAGTTCATCGCCGCAAGCTTCAATGCGGATGACGGCGTCGTTTTTCCTTGGCCATTCGTCTGGGGTTTCGCTAACGCGGCCGAGCGAAATGGCGCAAAAGTCCTTACGTTTCATGAGGTCGTCGCGATCAAGACGAAGGGTTCTCGAATCAACGGCGTTGTGGTTCG
>JAHFDX010000545.1:0-2086 GCA_023248785.1 Myxococcales bacterium | reverse complement strand
CGACCGAACGTGTCATCAACGCGGCGGGTGCGTGGTCGCCGGGTGTCGCGAAGCTGGTTGGTATTGAAATGCCAAACCACCCCCATCGCCACGAGATCTGTTCGACCGAGCCGCTCAAGCCGTGGCTCAAGCCGCTTGTAGCGGACCTGAGCGACGGGCTTTACTTCAGCCAATCGACACGCGGAGAAATCGTGGGAGGCATCGGACAATCGTACGTTCCCGAAGGCCTCGACCAAGCCAGCTCGTATTCGTTCCTTGGCAAGTATGCACGATCGCTGACTCGGCTTTGTCCGGTCTTGGGGGAGGTTAAAGTACTGCGTCAGTGGGCCGGTTGCTACGACTTGACCCCGGACCAGAATCCCATTTTCGGGCCCGTCGACGAGGTCGATCAATTTTACCAAGCGAGCGGTTTCATGGGGCACGGCTTCATGATGGCGCCCATTGTTGGCAAGCGCATGGCCGAACATATTGCCAAAGGGACCGACGAACCGCTCTTCGATAAGTGGGCGCTTCGGCGCTTTCGTGAGGGCAGGTTACTAAGCGAAGGGATGATTATCGGCTAGAGGCCGGCCATCGAGGAGCGAAAACGCGGTGTTTCGTGGGGTTTGACACCCGAAGAAACCCAGCTGTACGGTGGGCCATCACGTGTGGCGGCCCTTTGGCTTGCCGACGGAGGGCTATTCATGAAACGAGCGCTTGTTCGAGGGTTGTCGGGTGTGTTGATCACAACGACGCAGGTGGTTGTTCCGGTTGCGTGCATGTCGACCTTTTTGGTCTCGTGCGCAGACGAGAATGATCCTGAAACGTGGGTCAAGCGGATCGACGACCCTGGACAGAAGGGCAAGGCAATCAAGCGTCTGCGCGAGTTTTTTGAAGGCGCAATGACCCGCGCGAACAACAAGCTCGATGACCCCCAAGTAACGGCCGTGCTCGACAAGATCGTGGAGCCTCTCACGCGCGTGTACACGTCGGGCACCCTCGACGAAAAGACACGGCAAGAGGTGATCGAGTCACTCGCCGATATGAAGGATCCAAGGGCGCAGACGGCCTACGCGAAAGCACTAAAGGACTATGAGGCGGGCAAGAGCGAAAAGGAATTGCGATACGCATGCCAGGCTATCGGCGGCATCGCGAAAGCGGGCAAGCCGCTTGACCCTGCGCTCGTCGACACACTCTGGACGACGTTTTCAAAGTTTCGTCCATCAAAGTCCAGCTCGATCGAGGCCGTTCGATATCTTCACGATGCCATTTTGGCGGTGAAGCACCCCTCCTGGTCGCCCAAGATCACAGAGCTTTTGAAGGTCCAGGTGGACCCCGCGAACGTCGAGAGCATGCGCGACCAGGTCCAGTACCTTCAACTCACGGCCATCCAGCTTGTGAACGAGATCAAGGATCCTGCGCTCGTTCCAACATTGATGGATGTGCTGCTGACGCCAACGAAGCGCGACCTCAATGCGAGTGTGAAGCTTGCGCTGAGCTCGGTGCCGGTTCAGTCGACTGCAGCGCTCTCCGAAGCACTCGCGGGCAAGACGTTTGCCGATCGCGCAAAGCAGTTTGAGCCTGCGGGCATGCATACGGCCTTGATTGCGGATGCGCTCGGCGGGATCTCGAGAGCGGAAGGGCGCGACGCTGTGCTCACGGCCATGGATGCCACCGAGAAAGACAAAGATGCGCCATCACTCGCACGCTTCGGACTTGCGCAGGCGCTCACCATGTTCCCGGGAAACGCCAAGGTTGTCCCCGCCTTCGAGAACATCGTGATGAAGCTTCCGAAGGATGCAAAAACACCAGGTGGACTCGATGCGCGCGCATCGCTTTTGCAAACAGCGTCGAGTCTTTATGAACCGACCATGGTGGAGTGGCTCGTCAAGGAGTCGCTCAACGCAAAGGATGAAGATCCGAACACCGTGATCCAGCTTCGGCTTTTTTCGCTCGATGCTGCGACCAAGTTGATGAACCCGTCGCAGATCAAAACCGTCGATCAGCCGGTGACGAAGCTCGAAGCGGATCTACAGAAGGATCCGACTTTCAAGGAGCCGTCGAAGCAACTTCGCGAGGTGTTCAAATACGCAACCGAAGTACTTGA
>JAHFDX010000544.1 GCA_023248785.1 Myxococcales bacterium | reverse complement strand
CGCTCGTCGCCGCGCCAGTAGGCACCCGCCACATGCGTGAGCTTGATCGCCTGTAAGAATCCTGTCGATGGAACGTGAGGTCCCTCACAGAGGTCGAGCCATTCGTCATCCGGAGTGCCGTGCTTGTAAAGCGAGATGTCTTCGCCCGTGGGAATGTTCCCAATGTGCTCGACTTTGAACGTCTCTCCCTTCGTGTCGAAGAGGCGGATGGCGTCGTCGCGCGAGATCACTTCGCGTCGGAACGGCGTGTTCTTCTTCACAACGGCGCGCATGGTTTCTTCGATGGTGCGCAAGTCATCCTCGGTGAAGCCGCCACCTTCCTTTTGAAAGTCGTAATAGAACCCCTCGTCTGTCGCGGGGCCGAAGGTAACTTTCGTGCCGGGAAATAGGCGTTGCACGGCATCAGCCATGACGTGGGCGGTTGAATGTCGAACGATCGCAAGGCCAGCCGGGTCAGACGCACGAATGACAGAGAGAGGCGTTTTTTCGTCGATGGGCGTGTGAAGGTCGAACGTTTTGCCTGCGACCGAAACAGCAACGACGTCCTTGTCGAGTAGACCCTTTTCCTTCAGCAATTCGCCAACGACTTTCATGCGAGGAAGGAAAGCACAAAACGGTTACGGCGTGGGCTCCGGCGTTTGGAGAAATTGAACGACCGCATCGATGTGCGTTTCCGCGAACGTGGCGACCCATACCTCGGTCGTTCCAACGGCAGCCGGATCGTCCGACATCAGACCAGCCTTTTGGTACATCGAAAGGACGGCCTTTGGATCGAGCATCGTGCCACCGTGGCCATAGGGACCTGTCTTGGACACGTTGCGGAGTGAAGGTGTTTTGAACGCGCGCGGCTTGCGAAAGATGACGTCGACCTTCCATGCGGTCGATCCGTCGATTACGTTGAACTGGCCGTGCCGCTTGAACTCGTCCTGGGCAACGTCGGCATCGAAATGCACGTCGTCGCCTTGCATCGACCCCAGAAACGCGTCGAGCGATGTGAACGTGGAGTCGCCGACGATGTCGATGTCCTGCGTTGCGCGGCGCGCACCGTGATGGGAACTCGCGACCGAGTCCACGAGCATGTAGGGAACGCCTGCTTGCTCCAGCGCACTCACTACGCGAGGCAAGAATATTCCCGCAAAGCTCACGGCACGGGCATCGGCTCACCGGGCCATACGTTGACGGCTGCCTTCACGCCATAGATTCACGCCATAGAGAAGCGCGACTAAGGCGCGCCTGACATCGCGCTCCGAGTAGTCCAGATGACGCTGCTTGATCCCCCCGGCTGCGATGCGCCTCACGTCGTCGCTCATCCGAAGCGCGAGCTCGGACCTCTGTTCCGAGTTCATCGCGCGACACAGACGGACCTGGATCTCGTATGCCTCGCCGATCGTATCACGCGCTCGCATTACCCGTCTCCAGAGGTGCGGATGGGATTTGAACCCACGTGTGCCGGTTTTGCAAACCGGTGCCTAACCACTTGGCTACCGCACCAAACCCCTCTGCAGGAGGGAGAAGGAGGGATACTCGGGCCCTGCAAGTGGGTCAAATGCAACGCGGAGGCCTTGCGCACTTCATCGTTTTCTTGGGCGTTTCTTGCGCGGCGCCGGTTCCCCTCAAGTTCTTCTGCGTGGCATCCGTCCTTCATAGAAAAGCCATGGGAACTCTTGCCGCATCCCTCGTCGTGCTCGCTTGCGCGACAGCTTCATGTTCTGCAGTCACGGCAGCCGAACCGGTTTCGGAAGCGGGCACCGACACGCCGCCTGATTCGCGCATTGCAGCAGATTCAACTTCGCCCTTGGATGCGAGCGCACCGGCAGATGCAACGCTCGACACGATGCAAAGCGACGCACCTCATGATGGACCCGTCGATGAAGTCGCGCGCGAAAATGGCGTCATGGACGTGCCTGCCAACGACGCAACCGCTGCCGATGCGTTCTCAGAAGCATCCGACGCGGGTGATGCAACCTCCGTCGATGCGAGCGCGCTTGATCCCATCTTTACTGAGGCCATCCCCGGCAGCTTGAACCGAAGTCCAGACGGTACGTGGTGGGGGTATCACCAGAGCAAGGTGGTTCGAAACGGATCGCTCGTCTTCATGTACGTCGTCGAGAACGACAACGATGCGAAGACACCGTCGATCATGCGCATCTACAAGAAGGATGGCACGGGTGCATGGACATCCGGCGTGGGATTCGCGTGCTCAAGGCCTGGCAACTTGCTCCTCGACAGCTCGGGGGTTCTTCACGCGTTCGTCTTCGAACCGACGACTCTTGAAACCAACGACTCCATTGGGAAGCTCAAACACTATTGGTTTCCGAGTGCTTCCACCGGCGACATCACGACGAACCTTCAAGAAACAATCGTTGATAACCAAGGCACGCTCGAAACGGTCAACATTCGCGTCGGGGCGGCCATTGGCACAAATGACACAATGGCAGTTGCATTCGGCCTGTACACGGTTGCTTCGGGCCATACGGAACAGCTTTATTCCAAGGCGAAAAGCGATACGTCGTGGACGAAGTCCATCGCAGGCACGAACCAGGGACACGATTTTTTCTACCCGTTCGTCCTGGTGACGAGCTCGGGTTTCAACCTTTTGCCCATTCAAGACGATCTCGTTCAAGCAACGAACTCGAATTTGTACCAGATGATTCGGCACTACGAGCAAAAGGCCGGAACGTGGTCGTACGAGGACATTGTGGACCTGCGCACGCATCCACAAGCGTCCACGAAGGATCGACTGCTCGAACAGAGCGACTTGTTCGAAGACTCCTCCGGCACGCTTCACTACGTCTACAAAGAGATCCTCAAGCCCAATAATTTGTACGACGTGTCCGCCTTTAAGCACGGCACTCGAACCAAAGGCAGCAGCACGTGGACCGTTCAGTCAATCGATCTCACAAGCGTCACCATAAATTGGATCCGCCTCGTGGAAGTGGGCGGCAGGTTGTACTTTGTTGGGACTTCGTGGTTCCGGGTTTACCTGCTCAAGGAAGACGGAACGGCCCTCACCGACATTACTCCCGCGAACATGAATATGGGCCCGTATCCGTATTTGAGTACGCCGCGCGGAGGCACAAAAAGCGCTGAGACCCAATTGGATGTGCTGCTACTCGACAGCGAGCAGCTCGATTATCCGAATGCCAGAAACCTCTACATGCGCATTCCGAAATCACGTTTTGGCGCCCTTTGACGGTACCAGCGAAGGTGCCGGCGAAGATTCCAGTGAAGGTGCCATTGGATGGAGCGCTCGAGGCTGCATGTACACACCTTCCTTTGAAACGCCGAGCCTCGCGCGAAGCTCGCCGACTGTCATGA
>JAHFDX010000543.1 GCA_023248785.1 Myxococcales bacterium | reverse complement strand
CGGATTGAACGCTCCCCTTCGCGGTTGGAGCTGCATAACCGCCCACATTCGTGGCCGCAACGTCAGCATTCTTTGCAATTTCACTCGCGAGTACCTTCGGAATGCGACCGACGGCCATCTTGAAACCATCACCGGTTCGAGGGCTTCGCCTGTGTGAATCGATGCAGTAGACGTCGAGCTTCAGGGTGGCGTGCTCACCAGCAGCAAGCGTGAGTTTGCGCTTACGGTCCCATCCCTTCGAGGTTTCCATCTGAAAGGGCCCTACTGCGCCAAGCCGTTGGGGGGCCTTGTCCGGATCTCCGGTTGGGACGAAATACAGACCTTCCGCATCAAAATTGGTCGTCTTCTTCCCTTGGTTGACGACCTCCACGGTGAGCTCTCCATTGGTGCCACCGCGGTAACCGGTGACTCGCAGGGCCACCGGTGAATTTGAACCCGGGATGGTTGCGAACGGAGCCGCAGCGAGCGCTACGGTGGATACCAAAAGGCCCACGAGGGCAAAGAGCAGGCGTGAGAGCAGGGTCATGACGACCTCCTTGCTCGTGACAACGTATGGGGACGCAGAAGGATCTAAGAAACCGAGGGAGTCGAAGGGCCCCCTCTGAATCTGGACTAAATCTGGGGGTCCTTCGATTCGATCGGGATGACATCCCATCACTTCCGCTTCGTACTGCGATTGAACGTGTTGCTGCTCATGCAAAGGTCCCCCGAGTACGCCAATCGACGCGCCTCGCTGGGGTCCATCGTCGTAGCTAGGTCGCGCTCGAAAGAGCCCTGCTCGCCCGTCCACGCGTCGAACAGGTCAAACGTTGCCGATCGCGATTTCGCGTCCGGTGGTTGTGCTTCACCTGCCCGCACGCGTCCGATCATCTTCATGGCCTCTTCGGTCGCGTCCTTGTCTCTCTCGATCTCCGCATCGAGAATAATGTGCGTGCAACTGTTCGCCCCAACACGATCCGCTGCCGAAGCACCAAGAATCTTGGCGCAAAGAGGCCCGATTCGGGACCACAAGCGGTCCTTGCTCTTTGCGTACGCATCCTCAATGGTTTTGGCTTCATCATCGTTGATCCCAAGCTCGATCACCTTTTCCTTTGGCAATTTCCAGTTGGAAGGTCGCGCGCACGGGGCTTGATACTTCACGGTTCCGTTCTTCGCGAGTTCGGACCAGTCCTTCGGCGTGAGATCATATTCACTGCGGGCCTCCGAAGCACCGCCATCCGTTTCCTTCCAGAGTTTATTGCGCGCTTGCGCGAGCTCCTTTTCGAGGCGCTCCTTTTCCGATTCTGCTTCGCGAATTTGATCCTGGTACTTCCCAATCGTCCTCGCCCAGTCAACCGATCCCCTCGGGCTCACACCCGCATTGGCGCGACGTATGGCCTCAGCTTCCGCAGCACTTAGGCGCTCGAGGTTGCCATCCTTCACACGTGCGGCATCGCCAGCGACAAGGTCCATCTTCTTGGACTCGCGCGCGAGGCTCACTTTGCCTTCGTATACGATGACCGTGAGTGCAACGCCCGCTACGGCGCCAACAACGGGCCCAATCAATGCTCTGTTCTTCATGTTCGACTCCACATGCGGTTCCGTCACAACTCGAAAGCACGTGCCGCCCACCCGCACGATCCCTTGTGCCGTGCGCACCTCAAACGGTGCGCCTTTGTCCACGCGATAAAAAATGTCTCCCGCCGTCTGATTCACTACATGCGAGCGCCACGTCGCTCGCGCACCTGATTCAGCAACGGCGAGCACATCGCTTCCGATCGACACTTCGCTTCGTGCGTCCGCGATGATCACTCCAGACTTCGGCTCCTTCACTGCAATCCACACCGCGGCCACAGCTGCAGCGAGCGCAAGCGCGCCGCCAAATGCATAAGGCGCGCGCGAACGATGAAGAGGTCTCGGTTCCGCACGAACGCGATCCATCACGCGATCCACGAAATCAGTGGACGGCTCCGGCGCTTTCCAGGAATTCCATGGTTCGCTCATGGCCTCTCCTCCCGATACTCGGCAAGTGCTTCCCGCAGGCGTTCCTTGGCGCGAAATATCCTGGTTTTTACGGTGTTTTCCGGCACGCCAAGAACCATGGCGATCTCCTCCATCGATACGTTATGAAACTCCGCGAGCACGAAGGCCGCGCGTTGGTCGTCGCTCAGGGTTTCGGCCGCTTGTTCAATGGCCTGCTGAAGCTCCCAGCGCTTCCATCGATCGCTTCCCGCTTGCGCAGCAGCATCATCTATCGACACCGACGAAATCCGTCGCCGCTTTCGCTCATCGAGAGCCACGCGCGTCGCAATTGTAAATATCCACGTTACAATATTGGTCGCCGGATCAAACGCAGGGAACCCTCGGTACGCCTTGAGAAAAACATCCTGCGCCAAGTCCTCGATGGGCGCTTGCGAACTCAACATGCGCGCCAAGTAAGCGATGATGGGGCGTTGAAACCGTTCGACGAACTGTCGAAATCCACTGGCATCCTGCGCAACACAGGCCTCGAGAACGATGCGCGATAACGAGTCGCGTGGCGCGCCGCGCTTCGACGCAAGACCAAAGTCGTTGCTCACAAATGCCATGGTAGCAACCATTGCCCACTTCGCCCTTTCTCGCGCAACTCCTTCCATTGCTTGAAGACTGGTTCGTCCTCGGCTCGCGCGCCCAGTTTTCGCCAGTGCGCCTGATATACTTCCGATGACCCGTACGTAAGGTCCGCCATCACATCGAGCTCAAACGCGAGGTTGGCGAGTGGCCTAGCTGACACTTGAAGCTTCGCCGAGGGCACGCGTGTCTCCACGCGCGAGACAGGTGCGTGTGTACGAATGTCGACGGTCGGGCTTGCACACGCGACGGTCAAGGATGCCAAAACGGACCAAGAAACTGCCTTCATGTGCGTGTTTAACGACGGGGGTGCACGTAGGTTCCCTTGGTCAGGGCGATTATTTCTTTCTTGGCCCCCCAATCGACGGAGTACAACGCCATGTGTCGTCGCGAACGCGAGTCGCCCTATTTTTCCTAGGTCTCATGGCGCTTACCTACCGCGCGTTGCTCTCATGGGGCGACGGCGTCGACGATCTCTTCATCTATCTACGCTACGCGCGCAATCTCGCCGAGCACGGCGCGTATGCGTTCAACGTTGGCGGCGCGTGGGTTGAGGGAACCTCAAGTCCGATTTGGACACTGCTTCTCGCGCTGGCGTGGAAAGTTGGATTTACGGGCGCCACCGCCGCGAAAGTGCTGTCGCTCGCAGCGACCGGCGTAGCGTTGGTCCTGGCAGTTGCTACGGCGACCCTCCATGCGAGCAAGGGTGCTGCGGCTTCTTTCATCATC